>CAZBQU010000013.1:0-12214 GCA_964494215.1 uncultured Candidatus Saccharibacteria bacterium
CCGACGCGCTGGAACTTCAATAATGTATCAGCTTTCCAGACCATTTTCCACCCGAGCTTGCAGAATATATAGAGAGGAGTAAAGTATCTGCCAGTACAGAACGGCGGTCACACGCTTCCTCTTGGGTCACAGCGCCCTGCAGGGCTTTCGGTCATTCTGGACTTGTCCAGCGTAAACCAGTCACCGCCCGCGGATCCCGGAGACTCTTCGAGTTTCCGACATCTTCGGCACAACCAAAAGACAGGCAACCGCCGTTCTGTACCCTCACCAATCGTCCGACTTCCAGCCGGGCGATTTTTTTATATTTATTTTACCGAGACTTCTTTACGAACAAGCGGACTTACGCGAGATGGGCGCTTCCCTTTCGTGGCGACGAGGACGAACTGACTATCCTTAAGGTCGACAGCGATACTTCCTCCTGAGAGAACCTTGCCCGCAATCATCATATTGGCAACAGGGTTCAAAATCTTTTCTTGGATAAGTCTCTTGAGTGGGCGCGCGCCGTACTGCGGGTTGTAGCCTTCCTTGGCAAGGAAATCGATGGCGGTATCTGAGACCATGAGCTCAATCTCTTTCTCCGCGAGGCGCTTCTTCACCACATCAACTTGAATGCTGACAATTTCCTTGATTGCTTCGCGCGAGAGAACGTCGAAGATGATGACGTCGTCCAAGCGGTTCAAGAACTCTGGGCGGAAATGGTCCTTCAAAGCGGAAGCAACCTTGTCCTTCACCTGCTCGTACTCTTCCTTCTCCCCCTTCGAGAAGCCGATCGATTGCATCTTGTCGATATAGTTCGCGCCAATGTTTGAGGTCATGATGATGACCGTATTCTTAAAGTTGATGACACGACCCTTCGCGTCGGTAAGGCGACCGTTGTCGAGAATCTGGAGGAGAATATTGAAGACTTCCGGATGCGCCTTCTCAATCTCGTCGAACAAGATCACGGAGTATGGGCGATGGCGGACAGACTCGGCAAAGGAAGAACCTTCCTCGAAGCCCACGTAGCCAGGAGGCGCGCCGATAAGCTTCGAGATAGCGTGCTTCTCCATGAGTTCCGACATGTCGACGCGGATAAGCGCTTTCTCGTCGTCGAACATAAACTCGGCCAAAGCCTTTGTAAGCTCCGTCTTGCCCACACCCGTGGGACCGAGGAAGATAAATGAACCAATTGGGCGGTTCGGGTCAGAGATGCCCGCGCGACTGCGCTTGACCGTCTCTGCAATCTTCTTAACAGCTTCATTCTGCCCGACGATGCGCTCGGTCAAATACTCTTCCATACGGGAGAGCTTCTCAGCCTCTTCTTCGAGCATGCGAGTGACCGGGATGCCCGTCCACTTGGAAACGATACCGGCAATATCTTGGCCCGTGATCTCCTCCTTCAAGATACGGCGCGAGCTCTGAAGCTTCTTCAGCTTCTTGGCTTTCGTCTCAAGTTCACGCTCTACAGCGGGGATACGGCCATAGCGCAACTCAGCCGCACGAGAAAGATCCGCACGAGCTTCAGCGGCTTCGGCTTCGAGACGCAGCGTTTCCAAACTCTTCTTCAAAGCCTTGATCTCGGTGACGGTTTCCTTTTCATTCTTCCACTTGAGTTCGATCTCGGCAGTGCGTTCGCGTAGGTCGGCGACAGCTTGATCGATTTCCTTCAAGCGCGACTTTACCTTCGGTGACTTCTCTTCCTTGCGGAGAGCCTCCTTCTCGATCTCAAGCTTCATGATCTTCGACTGCGCCTCTTGCAACACGGGCGGCATATTTTCCAAAGAAATTTTCAAATAGGAAGCGGCTTCGTCGATAAGGTCGACGGCCTTGTCCGGCAAGAAGCGATCAGTGATGTAGCGAGCCGAAAGAGAGACGGCCGCCTGGATCGCTTCGTCGGTGATATGCACGCCGTGGTAGAGCTCGTAACGCTCCTTCAAGCCACGCATGATCGTCATCGCGTCTTCGACAGAAGGCTCTTGGACGTAGACGGGCTGGAAGCGACGGGTAAGCGCTGGGTCCTTTTCGATATGTTTTTGATATTCACGAAGCGTCGTCGCCCCAATAGCACGCACTTCCCCGCGCGCGAGCGGCGGCTTCAACATGTTCGACGCATCCATCGAGCCTTCGGCTGCTCCTGCACCAACAATAGTGTGGATCTCGTCGATAAAGAGGATGATCTTGCCTTCGGCTTTCTCAATTTCCTTGATGATACTTTTCAAACGCTCTTCGAACTCACCGCGATACTTCGTACCGGCGATAAGCAGTCCGAGATCAAGAGAGACGAGCTCTTTGTCACGCAATGATTCCGGCACGTTGCCCGAAGCAAGGCGGATAGCGAGGCCTTCCGCGATAGCAGTCTTACCCACACCAGCTTCACCGATGAGGATGGGGTTGTTCTTGGTACGGCGCGAGAGAATCTGGATCATGCGCGAGATCTCTTCGTCACGACCGATAACAGGGTCAAGTTTGTTTTGCTTCGCAAGAGTCGTAAGTGAGCGAGTGTACTTCAAAAGAGATTTGAACTTCTTAGGCTCCTTCGGAGTTTCAGTTGTCGCCTTCTTTAACTCTTCGATCACCTCCACAACACGGGTGCGGTCGATGCGGAACTTGGCCAAGAGGTCGTGCGCGTCGCCCGGTGTATCGATTACGGAGAGGAAGAGGTGTTCAGTAGAAACAAATTCATCGCCCATCGCCTGCGCCACCTTGCTCGAATTTTCAATCGTCTGCGCGAGCTCAGGAGTGAGGTAAATCTGGTAAGAAGGTGAGAGAGTCTGGCTCGTCTCCGGCGTCTCAATGACGTCCAAGACCGAGTCCGTAAGGAGAATGGTATCTACTTCCATCTTCTCGAGCACGGAAAGAACCATCGACTCTTCTTGGAGGATGAGGGCGGCGAGGAGGTGGACCGGATTCACATGATTCTGCCCGCGCTCGATGGCGAGTTCGTGAGCTTTGCGGATAACCTCTTTAGCCTTGGTGGTGAAGTGATTAAACGGCTGCATGCGCCTATTTTATCATATTTTGGACTACTTCACAAAAGATTTTGGCGGCCGTATAGAGCTCTTTTCTTGTTGTCTGGCGACCGAGAGAAAGACGCACGGGAGTGTTCTTTGGTTCAGGCTTCTGGGCTTCGCAGGCTGGGCCAGCAGAAGCGAGCACGCCTCGACGCTCGAGAGCGAGAACGAGAAGTTCGGGCAATATGCCTGGCACGGAAACATTAACAATATTCACACCCGCACGAGAAACTTCAGCCTGAGGCACAAGATATTTTAGCTTCTCCACAAATTCTTCCGCCAATATAGAAATCCGAGCAGTTTCGGCCTCCCGCTCGCGAGAAACAATTTCCAAAGCTTTGGCAAAGCCGGCAATGAGGGCAACGGGTGGCGTGCCACGCGGTGGGATGTCGAGGTTCACACCACTTCGGACAACGAGAGCGCCGATACCTTTGGGTCCATATATTTTTGCCGCATCAAGAGTGAGGAGGTCGCATGCGAGTGTTTCTAACCCGACAGCAACGTACTGCGCCGTCTGCGAAGCATCGATGTGGAGAAGCGGATATATAGAATTATTTTTCTTGCGTTCTTCACGAATCTTCCGACCCAACTTATTGTCAGCAGCAGCCGAGGACACCAAGGTCAGACCTTGGGAATTGGTATCTAAGGTCTGACCTTTGGCCGCTTCAACCACCGACGGATGCACTACCCCATCGACTGACACTTCTCCTCCCAGCCCGCGCACCGCGATCGTGTTCGCCTCCGTACCGCCGCTTGTGAAGATAACATTTTCTTTGGCGGCACCGAGAATACGCGCAATCTGCGTGCGATATGCATCGACGGCGCGCTTCACAGCAAGCCCCTCCTCGTAAATCGCGTTCGGATTATAAAATTCTTCCCTTTCGTACTTCTGCATCTCGGCAAGCACTTCAGGCAACACCGGCGTCGCCGCGGCATAGTCGAGATAGATTCGTTTCTTGGGGGAGAAAAAATGTAAGAAATCCATATGCACATCTTAGCCAAATATGATAAGGTAGCAACACGTATGTCAATCCGCCCTCCAGTTGTAGGTATTCTTGGACACATCGACCACGGCAAGTCGACGCTTCTTGACTATATCCGCAAATCGAACGTCGTCGCGACGGAAGCTGGCGGTATCACCCAACACATTAGCGCCTACGAAGTCACCCACACTCGCGAAGATGGTCGCGGTATGCGCATCACCTTCCTCGACACTCCTGGCCACGAAGCCTTCCAGAACGTACGCACTCGCGGCGCCTCGGCCGCTGACATCGCCGTGCTTATCGTCTCGGGCGAAGACGGAGTGAAGCCTCAAACCGTCGAAGTCTACAAATATATTCAGACTGCGAAACTCCCCTTCATCGTCGCCGTCACCAAGATGGACAAAACAAACGCCGACCTCGACCGCGTGAAGCAGAACCTCGCTGAAAGCGGCATCTATGTCGAAGGATACGGCGGTGACGTCTCGTGCATCCCCCTTTCTGCCAAAACAGGTGAAGGCGTGAACGATCTCTTGGAAATGATCGCCCTCCAAGCCGACATCTTGGAATTGACCGCCGATCCCGATGCCTTAGGCACTGGCGTCATCATCGAGAGCCGCCTTGACCCTAAGCGCGGGATTACTGCCGTCGCAATCATTAAGGATGGAACGGTTTCTAAAAGTACATTCGCAGCCTCTGGCACAGCCATGACTCCACTCCGCTTCCTTCTCGACGCAGAGGGCAAACAGCTCGACGCGCTCTCCTTCTCGAGTCCCGTCCAGATTGTCGGATGGGACAAACTCCCGCCGATTGGCGCCGTGTTCAAAACATTTTTAAAAAAGGATGAAGCCATCGCCTACACCGAAGCAGAGCAAGAAGCGGCGCAGAAACCCACCACTCCCCGCATCGCCATGACGGACTCCATCCTTCCTCTGATCATCAAGGCCGACACGGCAGGTAGCTTGGAAGCTGTCGAAGCAGAGATCATGAAGCTCTCCCGCGAACGCATCACACCGAAAGCTGTTCTTACAAGCGTCGGCACGATCAACGAGAATGACGTGAAGGCCGCCCTCACCACTCCCGGCACCGTCGTGCTCGGCTTCCACGCGAAAATTGATGCCGCAGCCGCCGCTCTTGCGGAGCGTACCGGCGTCACCATCCTTCCCTTCACGATTATTTATGAACTGACCGACAAAGTTCGTGACCTCCTAGCAGAACGCGAACCTCGTATTGAGGTCGAGGAAACGATCGGCACGGCCAAGGTCTTGAAGCTCTTCAGCCAATCCTCCGGCAAGCAGGTGCTCGGCGCACGCGTACTCTCGGGCAAAATCACCTTGGGCGCGAGCGTGAAGATTATCCGCCGCGAAGCAGAAATCGGCCGCGGCCGCATTCGCGAACTCCAGCAGTCTAAAGTGGCAGCTGAGGAAGTGCTCGAAGCGAGTGAATTCGGCGCCTTGGTTGAGAGCAAGCTCGATATCGCTCCGGGTGACGTCCTCCAAGCCACCGCCATGGTGACCAAATAGTTCAACGACGTTCACTATACATACCATGCAAGAAAAGAAGCGCGAAATCATCAGTGAGCTCCTCCACCGCTTAGCGGCGCAATTTATCCGAGACGAAGCATCTCCGGCCTCGCTCCTGACCGTTACTCGCGTCGCCATGTCTCCCACCGGCAAAGAAGCGAAAATTTTCTTTACAACCCTACCCGAATCTCAAGAAGATACGGCTCTCAAATTCCTCGAACGTAAAACAAATGAATTCAAACGCTACGTCCGCGACGAATCCCGCATCATGATCGTCCCTCACATCGATTTTAAAATAGACTACGGAGAACGGAACCGTCAGCGCCTCGACACACTGCCTCTCTAAATACAGAATACTCCGCTCGAGCCAAGGCCCGAGCGGAGCGTATTACCAATCAGAAACCATTTCTTGGAAACTGGTGAAGCTCAGAGAGAAACCGCGCTTGCCCATCTCAGCATTCAACGCGGCTTCATACATTCGATAGCGCGCCTCCAAGCCTGGAGCATCCACGAGTAAGACCTTAGCCGCTAGGGCGTCGGCCTCAAGCCATGCCGCCGTCATCTCAGGGGAATTATTTCGCCGCCGTTTCGCATCAGCAAAGAAAGTCTCGAGCGAACTGATACAAAGCGTGATTTCACTCTTACGCTGGAAGAGGGCACCGCTTATATCGCGGAACGCATACACTTCTTGAGGCTCCGCAAGAGCGCCATGCCACGCCCCCTTCACCTGGCCAAGTGAGTGGCACATTTCAACATGTGCCCATGCTCGCCCAGCACCCGGGATCGTCCAGAGGCCCCACGCCTTATGAACAACCTTGCCATCTTCAAACACAACGAGCCGCGAATTGCCCTTTACTGCCTGACTCGGCTCTTCCATAAGAGAGAACGGCGGAAACTCGTAGAAGCTCACGCCTGCAACGAATAATGCTGCAGCGACACACACGGCCCGAAGAAACGCAGTAGAGACCACCTCGCGTGGGATGATCAGCATTTCCCGTTTCGAGTACTTGTCCACCTGCCACTTGAAGACGCCGAGGAACGCAACGATCAGGAACGCAGCAAATCCAATTTGAATCATGACCTCTCCCCTTATGTTGAAACTCGCCAGAATACTTAGCCTGGCACTACCCTACGCTCCACTACCAACTTCGTCAATTCAGCTGTTTGGCTTGTTCAATAAGAGTCTCTGTTATTTCAGGAGTGTATGTAAGATTAAGCCAACCTCGCGCCCTATCGTACTCTCTGCTACTCAAATAAAGAATTTGTAAATTCTCGATTGCGCCAGGGTACGGATACTTTTGCAATAAAGCTTGGTGATAAAGATCTGCCGCTTCTTCCAAGCGCCCTTGTTTCCAATACACGAGTCCTAAATTATTTAACCCCTTCGAGTAGATCGGTTGAATCGCCTTGGATTCGAGCAAATACTTTTCCGCCATCGCGTACTCGCCACGGAAGTAGTACACCGTACCAAGATTTGAAAGAGAAAGGACGCTTTGTGGCGCGCACTGTCCCGCATTGATAAAGAGCTTCTCCTCGCTCATCCAGACACCTTGTCGCTGGAAAGAAAGAACGACATACACGAGGAGCAAAATCCCCCCGACCACCTTTATCAAGGGAGTGAGGTAGAAATTGAATATGTACGCCACCAGCACTGCCACTCCCACCGACGCGAAGAAGAAAAGTCGTTCCCCCGCGATCGTACCAATTGGGAACAAAATATTTGAAACAGTAATAAAGCCAAAGAAGACAAAAGCGCCCGAGACAGCAACGACAGGATTGCGACGAGAGAAGGCCAGAACTGCTCCCGCACTCCCCAGGAGAACGCCCATACCGAGAAGCGACGTCGCATGCCAAAAATTTTTTATGATAGGAATTTGGTTGAAGGAGTAGTCAGAACAAAGATTCACCGGCCAAAACGTTTTCGACACATACATCCAGAAAATAGAGAGGGCTGTCGCCACGCGCTCATGCAGAGAGGCAAAGAGGAGCGGGTTCTCGATAAGAGATGTTTCAACGCCGAGGAAGTGCGCAGGCCCCAGCACCAAGAATCGCAAGAAGAAGTAAACCACGGCACCGAAGACAGCGCCAAACGTGGCTCGTCCTACGATCTTCTCTTTGCGGATAAAGAGGAAAAGCCCAAGAAGGGGTAGAGTGGCGATAGCTGTCTCCTTGGCGCCTACGGCGAGAAGCATCCATAGGGCTGAGAACCAGAAGTTAGGGCTCTCCTTGAGCGCTTCACGAAGCGTAAGGAGTGAGAAGAAGAGAGCGAGGAGTTCGAGCCGCCCCGTGATGTTGGCCACTACCTCCGTGTGGATCGGAAGAACAAGAAAGATAAGAGCTGAGAGATAGGCCAGCCGCGAGGATTGGAACAATTTCTTTAACACGAGATACAAGAGAATACAGATACCGACATAGAGAATGAGGTTCACGAAGTGGAAGCTCCACGCCCCTCCGCCCAAGAGAATGATATTGGCCCAGTAGCTCAAGAGCGAGGTGGGGCGGTACAAACCAGCATCAACTGTCCAATACGGATACGCCGCCACTTGGAAAACATTTTCTGTCTGCGAGAGAAGGGCGAAGTGGTCGATAATCCCTCGGTCGTCGTACACAAAGCCACCAAAGAGCGACTGCCCGTAGATAAGAAGTGTAAGAAGACCGAAACTGAGGAAAAATAAAGTCTCTCTTTTCATCCTATATGTTTTGGTGCGGGTAGCGGGAATCGAACCCGCGTCTCAACCTTGGGAAGGTCGCGTTCTACCACTGAACCATACCCGCTTAAAGAAGCTATGATGCTAATCCAAACATTCTTTCAAACATCCTCGTGCTCGCGGAGGAAAGGTTGAAGAGCACGGCGAGCGTAAAGATGGCAATAGAGAGGTTCACATTTACAAAGGCGAGGCCGATCGCGATAAGAGCAAAGACGACCGGGGCAAGCGTGCGAACCGTGGAGCCAAAGATTTCGTGATGGCTAATGGCAGGGTTCTTGATGTGTTCAGAATAGAGCACGTAACGTCTCATCCAATAGAGCGTGAGGCCCACGAGAATGATGTGCACGCCGAAGATCACGACAGAAATCTCAAGCCCGGAATATGTGCCAAGAAGCTTTGCTGAGAACGGGATGAGTGAGATAAGCATGAAGAACAAGGCGTTAATATTCGTGAGCTTGAGGTCCACGTTCTTCGCGTATACAGAGACGAAAAAGTGGTGTGCTCTCCAATACGTAAAGAGGAGCATGAACGAGAGGAAGTATGAAAGGAGTGGGCTCACCACCGTCTGAAGTGCGAGCCATACGTCCCTATTCGTGGCCGCCGCGGACACCCCTGGGAAATGGATCTCGAAGACGAGAATGGTCATAACGATGGCGAAGATGCCGTCGGAAAGTTGGTCGAGTCGTTGATGTGACATGAGGTCATTATATACCCTAAGGTACATGCAATAAAAGAGAGAATTCGGGTGGGTCAGGTGGGAATCGAACCCACATGGTCTTACGACCGGGAAATTTTAAGTCTCCTGCGGCTACCAATTACGCCACTGACCCCTAAGTTGTCACGTGTGACATCGTGCGCCGAAAAAGTATAGGATACTTTTTCGGAGGCGTAGAGGGGAATTGAACCCCTGCAATAACGGTTTTGCAGACCGTCGCGTTACCACTTCGCCACTACGCCAATAATCCCTACTTTAACATAATTGATTATTCCTTGCTTTTTTGGAATACTGTATGCCTGTGCGCGTCCATAGCTCAGCTGGTAGAGCAGGTCCCTCTTAAGGACAAGGTCGTAGGTTCGATCCCTACTGGACGCACTAAAAAGGGCCCCGAGATGTTTCTCTCGGAGCCCATCGTGATCTAGCGCCGCACATACGAAGCGACGCCTGCTCGGCAAGCTTCGTAAACCTCTTCGCGACCCCCAGAGGCGTCAACCTCCCTGAAGGGATAGCTGTGCCTCAAAACAGGAACAACCTCTCTTGCGTATTGCGGGTAATCCGCCAAGCGCGCCTTCAGGGCGCCATCATCTACCCGAAGGCCGCGGGATGTTCCTGCCGCCAGAGCAAGTCGCTCTTCGATGAGTTTCGCTCTGAGATCGAGCTTGATTGCCGCAGCCCGGACATCCGGACTCATGTGGTCTGAGATCCAAGCCAGCTGCCTGACCGACCTCGGGGAATCGATGACCATGCTTTCGTGCACCACATGCTTTTTGAAAAGCTCAAGCATGATGTCATCGGGGGTGAGATTGCCATTCTGCTTCAGCTTCGTGGCGCCTGGGACGTAGAGGTCGATGAGACGACCGGTCTCTACGTGCACGAGGCCAAATTCTTCTGCCAATCGAGCGCCGACGGTGCCCTTCCCCGAAAAGGGTGGGCCAAACAACACTACAATCCTTTTTATGAATCTCACGCTTCCCTCCTAGGGGAAAAGAACTTACCAGAGGACATCCTATCAAAAAAAGGCTAATATGGAAGACAACTGGGCGGGTGGCGAAATAGTAGACGCGCCAGCCTTAGGAGCTGGTTCCGCAAGGAATGGAGGTGCGATTCCTCTCCCGCCCACTGTAATGTAATCAATGACTGAAGAGCAACCTAATCCTTATATCGGCACAATTCGCGTCACCGGCAAGGGTGTCGGCTATTTCCCGATGCCGGACTCGGACGAAGACTTCGAAGTGCCGCCAGAGTTCGTAAATACCGCCCTCAACAAAGACACGGTCCGCATCGAGGACCTCAAGCGCACTTCTCAGTACGGCAGGAAGCTCGCCAAAGTGGTCGAGATTATCGAGCGCCGGAAAACCGATTTCGTCGGCAAGCTTGAGGAAACTCCCCAAGGCTTCTTCCTCATCCCAGACGACAAGCGCATGTATCGCGACATCTTCCTTGCGGAGGCTCCCGGAGCAAAAACAGGCGACAAGGTGCAGGCAAAAATCACTGAGTGGTCAGACGCCGCAAAGAGCCCGAAAGGTGAACTCGTCCGCGTCATCGGCCGCGCAGGCGAACACAATGCCGAAATGGAAGGAATCGTCTACGACTCAGGCTTCGAAGTTGGCTTCCCTGCTGTCGTCGATGCTGAAGCGGAAGCGTGGAAAAAGAAATTTGATACCGAAGATCACTTAGCAAATGGCCGCAAAGACTTCCGTGGGACAACCACCTTTACCATTGACCCAGATACGGCCAAGGACTTCGACGACGCCATTTCCTTCAAAGCTCTTCCAAACGGAGATTACGAAGTGGGTGTGCACATTGCCGACGTCTCCCACTTCGTTGTCCCTGGCACCGAACTCGACAAGGAAGCTCGTGAACGCGGCACGTCGATCTACCTCGTCGACCGCACCATCCCCATGCTTCCCGAAGTTCTCTCAAACGACCTTTGTTCGCTCAACCCACATGAGGACAAATATGCCTTCTCTTCAGTCTTCATAATGGACAAGGAAGGTGTCGTGAAGGAACGCTGGTTCGGCAAGACGCTCATCAACTCCGACAAACGCTTCGTCTACGAAGATGCTCAAGACATCTTGGACGCGGGTCAAGGAGAATTCTATGACGAACTCAAAACACTCGACACCCTAGCCAAGAAACTCCGTGTCGAGAAGTTTAAACATGGTGCAATCGACTTCGAATCCGAAGAAGTGAAGTTTGAACTCGACGAATCCGGCAAGCCAATCCGCGTCTACAAAAAGGAGCGTAAGGATATCCACAAACTCGTCGAAGACTTCATGCTTCTCGCCAACCGCGAAGTCGCCACCTACATGCACGCAAACACTGCCAAGAATACTCGAGCAGCTTTCGTCTACCGCATCCACGACGCGCCAGACCGCGACAAGATCGTGAACCTCGCCACCTTCGTGAAGGCTTTAGGCTTCGAGCTCAAGAATAAGCATGGCGAAACAAAGGCAACCGATATCGCCGAGATGCTTAGATCTGTCACGGGTACACCAGCCGAAATGCTCATTAAGACAGCAGCCGTCCGCTCCATGTCAAAAGCCGTCTACTCAACCATGAACATCGGCCACTTCGGCTTAGGCTTTGAGTTCTACACCCACTTCACCTCTCCCATCCGCCGTTACCCAGACCTCATGGTGCACCGCCTCCTCTACCGCTTCCTCACGCAAGGCTCTATCGAACAAGACGAAGTGATGAAGTATCAGCGCCTCTGCGACTCTTCTTCCGAACGAGAGATGGAAGCTGCCGAAGCCGAACGCGCCTCTATCAAATACAAGCAGGTGGAATACATGTCGACGCGCGTCGGTGAAGAGTTTGACGCAACGATCTCTGGTGTCTCGGAATGGGGTGTCTATGTAGAAGAAGTGAACACGAAAGCAGAAGGCATGGTGAAGCTCCGCGACATGAAGGACGATTTCTACGAATTAAACGAGAAGCTCTACGCCATCGTCGGCAAAGCAACGGGCAAAAAGTACCAGCTTGGCGACAAGGTTAAGGTCAAACTCGTGAGCGCCGACTTCGAAAAGAAGGTCCTCGACTTCGCATTTGTATAGCTGGGAACTGGAAAACGAAATCTGGATTATAATTTAATCATGCCTTCAAAAACAATCAGTTATCTACTCCAGTTCTGTTTTATCAGTCTTCCATTTTGGCTTCCGACTTTCCATATCCATGAAGATAACGCCACTCTCTTAACCGCCGTCTCACTTCTCTTTGCTATTCTTGTTGGATTTTTTATCGCCACTGCTACTTCCAATTATCTGCGATTGCAAACCCTTATTGCTGACGGTAA
>CAZBQU010000014.1:0-7754 GCA_964494215.1 uncultured Candidatus Saccharibacteria bacterium
GGTGTCAGCTGACAGCTTGTAGCTTGCAGGGGTCGCAAAGAAGGCAATGGCCTTAAGCCCGTTACTGAGAGTTAATTCGAGGTGGTTCTTCTCCTTACCAAACTGCTTTATCGAAGAGAGAGGGGCGTCCACAATTTTAAAAACTGGCTTCTCGTTCCCTGTGCCAAAAGGAGCGAACTGGGAGACAGCGTGCCAGAGGCGTTCCCCGACATCCGTCATCGCAATAGGAAAGGACTGACTCCCCTCTTCACTTGAGGAAGAGAGATTCTTAAGAGCGGCAGACAAATCGCGCTCAAGAGTGCCAACTTGCTCCAACGTGAGCGAGAAGCCACCCGCTCCCTTGTGTCCGCCGAATTCCAAGAAAGAATCCTTGGCCGCGCTCATGAGTGCGTGGAGATTGTACCCGTTGTAAGAGCGGCACGAACCCTTAAGGACGCCCTCGCCATCTCTCCCCCATACGAAAGCAGGGCGCTCATATTCCTCAACAAGTGAATTCGCAACAAGACCCAGAAGCGAAGGCTTCCAGTCAGGATTCCCGACCACCAAAACATCCCCCACATCTTCCCGCTTCACAAGCTCAGCCTTGGCTGCCTTCACCATGCTCGCAACAACTCCTTTGCGCTCTTGATTAATATGCTCCAAATGTTTGGCTAGACGCTCCGCTTCGACATGATCGTCGGTCGAGAGAAGTTTGAAGGCGTCTTCAGGCACGCCCATGCGCGAAGCCGCGTTAATCCGAGGCGTAATCATAAAGCCGACATCATCTTCAGTAAGATAGTTACGGTTAAGATTTGTTGCGGCAAAAAGTTTCTCCAAGCCCGGGCGTGGCGTCTTACGCAGCACATCGAGACCGAACTTCGCGAGAATTCTATTCTCCCCCACCAAGGGCACCATGTCGGAAAGCGTCGCAATACCAACCATGTCGAGCGACCACTTCTCCTTCCCCGGCGTGACACCGAAGCTCTCTAGAGCAAGAATCGCCTGCACAAGTTTGTATGCCACCCCAGAGCCACAGAGCTCTTTGAAGGGATAGGTACTGTCGGCACGCTTGGGATTCACGATGGCGAAAGCGGGAGGAAGTTCGGCGGGCGGCTCGTGGTGATCCGTAACGATGACATCCATACCGCTCTCGTTGGCGAGTGCGATCTCAAGAGCATCGGAGACTCCGCAGTCGATAGTGATGAGGAGCGTCGTGCCACGCTCTTTAAGCTTCTTCACCGCTTCCATGTTTAAGCCGTACCCTTCGTCATGGCGGTGCGGAATATAAAACGAAACATTTGCGTAGGCAATCCGCTTGAAAAAGTCTGAGAGCACAACCGCTCCAGGGATACCGTCAGCATCGTAATCCGCATAAATCGCAATATGCTCATTGGCGCGGATGGCTCGAATCACTCGATCTCGCGCTATTGGCATGTCCGGGAGAAGGAGTGGGTCATGGAGCGCTTGGTAATCCGGCTTCAAGAAAGCTTCCCGGCCCACTTCCCCTACGCCACGCTCACTGAGCAAGCGCTCGAACAATTCCGGAAAGTGAGGTGCGTACATGGTGGGCATTATTCTAGCATTTGTATTAAGATTGTTTTATGAAAGATAACTGGAGTGCCTTTCTCATCATCATCGGCTGCATCTTCGTACTTCTCGCGTATCCGGGTGCGAATCCAATCAACTTCGGTGGCTCCTCAGGCACAAGCGGCGCCCCTGACACAAACTCAGCAGGATGGTTCTCCGGCACAAAATCCTCTTCTGTCTCAACTGGTAGCAGCTCTTCTCAGCCTGCTCCAAGCCCCATCTCTATCTCAAGTGGGAATGCGGCTCGCGCCTACCAATCATACGAAGAATACATTGAGCTCCGTAACTCAAGCAGCAAAGCCGTCAATATCACTGGCTGGCAGCTCAAGAACGGCAAGGATGCGCGCACCTACAACCTCGGCTCCGGGTTGCAGCGTTTCTCAGCCGATATCGCCCTCATCCCCCAAGCCACTCTCCGCCTAGCGGCCCGCGGCGTAAGCGCGAACCAAGATGTCGTATTAGAACCGGGTGACCGCGCCATTGTGACCACTGGTACGATTGGCGTCACGAGTCCATACCGCATCACAAGCTTCAAGGAAAGTATCTGCACTGGATACATTGAAAATTCTAATGACTACGCCTTTAGCCCTGCCCTCCAAACTTCCTGCCCTCGCCCCGGCAATGAACCAGGACTGACCGAACTAGAGCCAGCGTGCCGCACCTTCGTCACGTCTCTCTCCTCCTGCCGCACCCCCGACCTCACCGAACGAGACATTGACGGCAAGGATTGCAAAAACTGCGTCAATAAAAAGCCCGTCTCAAGTCAATGCAAAGCCTTCATCGCCGCCCACTTCACATACCAAGGCTGTCTCGCCTTCCACGGAAGCGACAAGGACTTCTCCAAGACACGCACGTGGCGCATCTTCCTCGGACGCTCATGGGAGTTGTGGGCCGAGAACTACGAGTCGATCGAGCTCTTCGACACGAAGGGTAACCTCATGTCCACGCAAAGCTACTAAGTATGAAGAACGAAGACTGCATCTTTTGCAAAATTGTTTCTGGAGAAATTCCTACCCACTTCATATATGAGAATGAATTCGTTGTAGCCTTTCCGGACATTCAGCCTGAAGCGCCCGGGCACACTCTTGTCATTCCCAAGGAGCATCACCCATGGTTCTACGAAATGCCGGGTGAGATCGCGAACGAGTGGTTTAGCGCCGCACAGATGCTTGCTCTCAAGCTTAAAGAAGATCACCAGAGCGACTATGTAGAACTAAAAATTATTGGTATCGATGTCCACCACGCTCACATCCACCTTATTCCCCGCAAAAGAGATTAGCTCAACACCTCGATCCCCGGTAGTGTTCCATTCGCCAAGAATTCGAGCATGGCGCCTCCGGCCGTAGAAACGAAGGAGTATGTGTCTAAAAGATTCAATGACTGAATAGCGGCAAGGGTGTCACCTCCTCCAATAATGGTCTCGCCCGGCGCTTCTGCTACTGCCTGAGCCAGTTCGTATGTATATTTCGTATATCCTGCCTCATATTTACCGAGAGGGCCGTTCCACACAATAAGCTTGGCTTCTACAATTTTTGCCTTAAGGAGACGCAGGGTTTCTTCGTTCGCATCCAGAGCGGCAAGGTCACCGGTCGGCAGAATCGCACCGTAATTCTCCGGAAGCCCGAGTTCAGCCGCTTTCACTGCCATCGCCCCACCCACAAAGATGGTGTCGGCCACTTTAGAAAATTTCTCCACCACCGGAAGCTTCGTCTCAATCTTTGCGCCGCCAAGAATAAGAAGAAAGGGATGCATCGGATTAAAAGCCTTCGACAGTTCCTTCAACTCTTCCGCAAAGCGCAAACCAGCGTAGCTTGGCACAAGTTTCGGCACGCCGACGATGGAGGCATGCGCGCGGTGCGAAACGGAGAAGGCTTCGTTCACATAGATATCTGCTTGGGCGGCGAGCTCTTTGGCGAACTCCTCACTATTTTCTTTCTCACCTGGGTTTTCACGCAGATTCGGAAGAAGTGTCATGCCGGCTGGCACGTAAGCCTCGAGCATGTCCGTGCTTCCCTCTTCGAGATGCGTTGCGATCGTGACGAGTGCGCCCGCCTCTTTAAGGAACATGAGCGTCGGCAAAGAAGCTTTGATACGGAACTCATCATTCACCTTGCCGTCTTTGATCACATTCCAATCCACGCGCACAAGCACTCGCTTCCCTTTCACATCCGGCGCTTCGGTAATACTCTTCATAATTATCGAGCAAGCATCGAGAGGGCGATGCCTTCAAAGCTCTTGGGGTTAAGGGACGCGCGGCCAACAAGGAAGCCGCGGATGCCAGTATTCCGCACAAGAAGACCAGCATTCACGTGGTCGACAGAACCACCGTAGAGAATAGCGATCTTCTCTGCCGCATCACGGCCAAAGAGATCAGTAAGCACCTTCCTCATGAAAATGATTGTCTGCGTGAGCTCGACGGGATCAATCGGACCTACCGATTTCTTACCAATAGCCCAGAGCGGCTCATACGCGAGGATAACCTTGTCGAGATCTTTCTTGGTGAATCCGGAAAGCAAAGTCTTTAATTCTTCCTGAAGAAACTGGAAGTGCTCGCCACCTTCGTCACGCTCCTTTTCGCCAAAACAAACAAGCGGAGTGAGGCCGGCCTTGAGTGCCGCCTTCCCCTTCTCGGCTACCTCTAGAGCTGTTTCTCCCAAGGCCCGTCGCTCACTATGCCCCAAGATAACGAGCTTCGTGCCGAAACTTTTCAAAATTTCTGGCGTAACGGCACCTGTCACTGTCACCTTCTCTTGCGGGAAGTAATCCTGCGCAGCCAGCGAGCCAAATGTCTTTACACGCTCAGACACGAGGGGGAAATACGGCAAAGGCGGAGCAATAGAAAGCGAAAGTTTCTTATAGATAAGTTTCTTCTTGCTGAGAGCGTTGAGGATCTCCTTGGCTTCCGCGAGGGAGCCGGGGTGATTCTTCCAATTCGCGATAAGGATCGGTTTAGCCATGTAGGCAATTGTAACACCCTTCGATAGGCAGAGGGCAAGAGTCGTGTTTACGAAAGCGCTTTGAGCATATCTTCAAGCGCGATATGGCCCTGGACAGCCTTCAAGAGGCCGTCTTCGAGCATGGTGAGCATGCCTTCCTTGGCTGCTTGTTTCTCAATAAGTAGCGGTGAGGCGCCCTTCAAAACAAGTTCTTTGATGGCGGCAGTCACCGGTAACACCTCCACAAGCGCAGTTTGGCCGGCATACGTTGCCTCGCCACGTGCACGATAGAAGGGAATGTCCTTCCAGTTGGCTTTGGCTGGTACAGCCTTATGCTTTTTAAGCATGTCGAGTGTCGCCTCAAGCGGAATAAGCTTGCCCAAGGCCTTTATCTCGGCAGCGGTGAGGAAATACTTCCCCTTCCCTTCTCCCAACGTGCGCACGAGCCGCTGGGCCACAACCACCTTAACGGAAGAGGCAGCAGCAAAGGGATCGGCCTTCATGTCGAGAAGGCGGTGAAGCGCGCCTGACGCGGTCGTGGTCGTAAGTCCCGCAAGGACAAGACGATGGCCGAGAATAGCATTCAGCGCGAGGTGCGTTGCCTCAGGGTCACGCAGCTCCCCCACCATGACAACATCAGGGTCTTGGCGTAAAGCGGCGCGTAAGCCACGAGCAAAGGTGAAACCTATGTCTGGTCGTATCTGAGACTGATTCACACGAGGCAAAGAAGTCTCAATCGGGTCCTCGATGGTGACAAGATTCGCATCGGGAGTATTTAAAAGATCGAGGAGCGTGTACAACGTCGTCGTCTTGCCGGCACCCGCTGGCCCTGCCACGAGAATCAAGCCGCCACGAGCATGAAGCGCGCGAGTCAGTGTTTCGAGTGCTTCCCCGCGATACCCTAAGCTCTCAAGCGTGAAGCCGCGCGCATTCTCGCGAATTACCCGGAGCGTCATCTTTTCTCCATAGGCAGTGGGTAAGCTCGCCAAGCGACATGCCACCTTCTCTCCCGCCACCTCGACGTGGAAGCTCCCATCCTCAGGCACATCACGTCGCGCAGGAGTGAGCCCCGCTACCTGCTTCAAACGCGCGGCTACAGCAGAGGAAACGGCCTTGGGTAGAATCATCGCATCCTTCAAGTGCGGGCCCACGCGGTAACGGATCAGGAGCTCGTGCTCTTGAGGTTCAATATGAATATCGGAAGCTCCTTGGGTGATGGCGTGCTTTAAGAGCGAGTCGACCGTGCGCGAGGCCGACGCCCCGTCGGCCGCGCGCACCTCTGCCGCCTCCTCGCGAATCGCATCACCATACTGACTCTGAAGAGTATGTTGATACGAGAGAAGCACCTGCTTCATCGAGGCCTCGTCCGTCATGCGAGGCAAGAGACGCAGGCCCGCGCGACGGAAGAGGTACGCGATCGACTCCAAATCCTCTGGGTCGAGCACCACGACCTCAAGGTTGTCGTCTGTGCGGTTGTAAGCGACAACGTTGTGCGTGCGTGCGATCCCTTCGGGGATAAGAGAAAGGGTTGAGAAGTCGATCTTTCTCTTCTTTAAGTCGACAAAGGGCAAACCTAAAACGTAGGCATAGAGACGGCGGAGGTCGTCAGGAGAAATTTCTCCCTGAGAAACTGCCATGTCACCCAAGCTCACATTCTTTTTACGCGCGGCTTCTTTAAGTTCAAAGAGCGTGTCCGCATCAACGAGAGCGGAATCGCGCAACGCCTTTTCGAAAGCCCGTTCATCAATGTGCATGTCTCTATAGTAGCAAGGAAACGTTTATCTGCTGAAGGAAAGATAGGAAATCTGCACAACAGTTGAGGAAGCAGAGCGACTGAGAACAATATTCAGATTGGCGTCCGTCTTCTTACCCGAGAGCGAGAGAACACCCGTGGCACTCTTCCCTTCTGTCACAGCGTAGCTCGCGCCCTTCATGTAGGTAAGGTACGCAGCATAATGATCTTCAGGAGTCTTTGCGCTCTCAAATGTAAGGCTCGCTTGGAACGCATCACCTTCTGGGTAGTTCGTGCGACTACTCTGGACGATGTTATTTTTCTCAAAGGGAATGTCCTTCGGGAAGCCGAGCGGTGCTACGAGTACGTTCTTCTCGTGCGGCGTATTAACCACCTCTACCACCATAGGCTTCATCCTCGGGTCTACCTTCTCTTGTACGAAACGGGCATTCCATAGGTACACACCACCTCCAGCCAGAGCGACAACAAGAAGAGAGAAGACAAGTTTGCGGTTAATCATATGATGAATGAATTAAAATTCGTCAAAATCAGGATCGAAGTTAACTTGAACGGTCCCAGCCGGGCAGGTAGAAGCGACGCCATCGCCGTCCGTTACCGTAAGCTGAGCTGTCTTTGGACCTATGGTCGAGTACGTCTTCGAGAAGCTTGCGGTCGTCGGCCCCGGCGTCTCGATGTTGGTGCCGCTCCATTCGTAGGAAAGAGGTGCCACGCCACCCACAATAGAAGCACTCCATGTCACAGTGCTACCCAAGAGTGTCGTAGACGGAGAGGCTTGGCACGAAACGGTGATCGGCGCGCCAGTAATCACGAGCGTGAAGGCTGTGGTCTTGCTGAGTGGCGAGCCCGTCACGGTAATAGTGTGGCTCCCTACTGGCGCAGAAGGTCCGACTGTAAAGGTGATAGTCGAGGCGCAGCTTGGAGAGCATGTGGAGTTTGAGATCGAGTAAGAGACGCCGCTCGGCACACCAGAGAGAGAAAGTGAGACGCTCTGAGATGACCCAGCCACCAAAGTTTTCGTAATCGTACTCTGCCCATATGCATCGCCTGAAGCCTTGCGCACATTGACTGCACCCGAGTTCGAGAGTGAGTAGTTGAACGGAATGAGAGAGAACGTGGCGGTCACTGCCTTGTTCGTCGACATATAGACCGTGCAACCCCCCGTTCCAGAACAAGCGTCTGACCAACCCGCAAATGTTGAGCCTGAAGCGGGGTTCGGAGAAAGTTGTACCTCTGAACCATATGTATGATTTGCACTGCAAACACCTGGGCAACTGAGACCGCCGCCAGTCACATTTCCGCTGCCACTACCATTCACCGTTGCGGTGAGAGAATAACTCGCAAAGTTGAAAGTGGCCGTCACACTTTTTGCACTCGTCATCGACACCACGCAAGCCTCCGTTCCGGTGCAGGCGCCAGCCCAACCAGAGAATGAGGAGCCTGCATCAGGACTTGGCGTTAAGGTGACGTCTGTGCCGTACGTATAGGCGGCTGAGCAGGTT
>CAZBQU010000014.1:7854-11771 GCA_964494215.1 uncultured Candidatus Saccharibacteria bacterium
AGGTTCACCCACTTACCTCCTTCGACATTGTAGTCCTTGGTGCAGCTTGCGCTCGAGCAGTTGAGCCCTTCGGTGCCCGTAACTGTTCCGGCACCAGCCGAGATACCAGTCGTGAGTGTCCCGCCGCCGCAGTTCGCCTTGGTGACAGCGTGATATGTTTCGTTTGAGTACGTTGACCCAGACGCATTGGTGGCAACGACGCGATACCAGTTGTCCGTTCCGTCCGCGAGCGGGTCTTCGTCAGCTCGTCCGTAGGTCTGGTCGTATGTGCCAGCGCGCAAATTGTAATAGTAGTAGACATGCCACTTCTGAACCTCATAGGAAGTCGCGCCGACATCGTTGAAGTTCCAATCCACTTTCGGGCTCGGCCAGTTGCTGCACGCCGTAGTCAGTGTAGGTGCTGTTGGCGGTGGTGGCGGCGGATATGTGCACGAATCATCGTCTACCGTGGCGCTTGCATTGTAGTTCGTCGCCCCTGAATCAGTACAACCATACACAGCACCAGGTGGATAGACACAGGAGCCGTCATCTACATCTGCATTTACATTGTAGTTATTAGCATCAGGATCGGTGCAGCCATAGACATGATCATCAGGCGGTGGAGGAGGAGGTGGGGGTTCTGCATCAATAGTAAATTGCGCTTCCTGCGAGCAAGAATTCCCCGTGCCGCCGGCAGGTGGCACAATGCTGCCATCTACATGGACGGTATAGACACCGCTAAAATAATCAGATTTGTTTAAAGAATAGTTGCCCCCTGCGGCGCCATCCCCAGATGAAGAACCAAGAAAATTTATGCTCGAACCTAATTCATCGCGAATTAAATACGCCGAAGCATATGTTGCATCATAGCTCGTGGTACGAGGTGAGAAGCTTACCCCCCAGTTGATTTCAACAGTGTTACCAACATCTTGCACATCCACATCACATGTGGCGACGAAGGTGCATTCCGGATTATTGTCACACACATCATCAGCACGAGCTGATCCAGGATACAAAAAACTACCTGCGAAGATCAGAACCGCCGTTGCGGCGATTAGTTGTCGGGGAAGTCGAGACAGGAAAGATCTCATGTCTTTCTATTATGCTACAGAATAAAAAATCAGCAGTAACAAAAGTGGATAAGAAAAGGCCGCTAGCTTGCGCTAGCGGCCCGGTGTTACTTCCGTTCAAACCTGAGAGCCAGATCCGAACGGGTAAGTGGTGTTCCGACCAGCGCTTGGCCGAATCGGACCTGAAACTGGAACCCGTTGCTCTTGGTGTACAGAGGAAACTTCTCACACTGCCTCAAGCCACCAGGACAACCCCCAGGGAGAAAATCCTGAAGCGTTGTTGTCCAGACATTCCCAGACCACTCTGTCTTTTGGGAATTCAGGTTCTGAACAACAAACAAGCTCTCGAAGGGAACCTCGATCAGAGAACTTGCGTCAAACAAGATATTGATCCTCACGCTGAGCTGCGAGGGGTCCGTCCCAGCAGGCCACGAGGCTGTGCCAGTCGCGACAATCTTGTCCGTCTTGTAGTACAAGACGGACCCAACTTCCACGCCGTCGGCTTTGATCGACGACAGCGTCACGGGCCACTCGTTGACCGAGATGGCCGCACCTCCAGCATTGCTGGAGGGAGCGGTGGGGCTGCTGCTCCCACAGGCACTGGTTCCGACCAGCGCCAGAAGCACGAGCGCGAAAACAAAGAGCTTGGTCTTCATACAGGCCTCCTTAGGCTCTGTGGGTCAAAACGGGCACCATGCCCATTTCATACCCTCTGGGTCCAGTATACACCCTTTTCTAACTTTTGTCAACTAGAATACAGTTATACGCTTGCGTCAAGAGTACGACCCAAAAATGGCTTGTTGTATAGGGAAAAATCTTAGTTTACGGTAGAATATCCCCATTATGACAATAATCATCTCCTGGAATGTGAATGGGATTCGTGCGGTGCATAAAAAGGGCTTATTTGTGCCGTTTATTGAGGAACACCAGCCAGATGTGCTCCTCTTGCAGGAAACCAAGGCCGAAGAGCACCAGTCTGAGGTCGATCTGCCTCAATATGAGGAGTATTGGAACAGTGCCGAGAAGAAGGGGTACAGCGGGACCGCTATTTTCACTAAAACGAAGCCTTTGAGCGTCAAAATCGGCCTTCCAGAGGAAATCTGCAAGAAATATGGCATTCTCGACGACGGCTACGGCAACCCAGCCAAGGAAGGACGCGTGATTGCGGCTGAATATAAGGACTTTTGGGTAGTTGGAGTGTATACGCCGAACGCGAAGGACGATCTCTCCCGCCTCAACTTGCGCCACAAGCAGTGGGACCCGGCCTTCCTCGCTTATGTAAAGCAATTAGAAGAGAGTAAACCGGTTATCTTTGGTGGTGACTTAAATGTGGCTCATACGGAGGACGATCTGGCGAATCCGAAGCCAAATGTCGGCAAGAAAGGCTTTACCGCCGAGGAACGCGAAGGCATCCAAAAGATTGTGGATGCTGGGTTTATCGATACCTTCCGCATGTTTACCCAAGGTAACGGACACTACACATGGTGGAGCCACTTCGCGAACTCTCGCGCGAGGAACGTCGGCTGGAGAATCGATTATCTCTTCGTCTCCCCTACTCTTAAAGAACGGCTTAAGGAAGCCTCTATTCTCCCGCAGGTCATGGGTTCCGACCACTGCCCGGTGAAAATTGTCCTTAATTAGTTATCCCCATATTTCTCTCTACTCCTTTTGTCTAAAAGGACATATACTAATGGACAGACGCTCACGACCCGCCTCTGCGGACACACGAGCTTTGTACCGTGTTTCCTGTGCGGATGAGTGCGAGTACTTGTGCCTGTGCGCGAATCATAATTTAAGGAACGGCCGTTCCTGGTTTCAGGAAGCCATTCTGGTTCCCGAGGTGTCTCTGCGAGCGACGTATCCTCACTCTTACATTTGCGATATCTGTCGACTCTAGCTGGGCCCTTCTCGCTGGAATGCTCTTCCCCTTGATTGCTCGAATTCTCATGAATTAAGGCAATCCCTTCTGTTTCCTAGCTCTTTGGCCCGCGGTAGCGGACCCCCACCCGCCTGAGACCCCTCTCGGCGGGTTTTTGTTTGCCCTGAGCTTGCCGAAGGGTCTTTTTGAAAGAATCTTGTCCCACATCCGTCTTTTATCTGTCGCTCAGAAAAAGGCCCTGTTAAGCCTCTTTCTATCCCCCAAACTTCCAACCTGTGGATAAGTGTGTGGAGGATGTGTATTAAAAGACACTATGATTAAGGACTGAAGTCCGAGAAAGGCCTGATTAGAGCCATTTTTATAAATACTCATTTCACGTGAAACAAGTTTCATGAATAACAAAGATAATACAGAGGATAAGCGGACCGAGCGCCGCAAGCTTGGTGATATTGGGGAGAACGTAGCTTGCGAGTTTCTCGTGAGACATGGCTTTACTGTCATTGAGCGGAACTATCTCAGGAAGTGGGGCGAGATCGACATCATTGCCCAGAAGGACGGCAAGATCCATTTTGTAGAGGTAAAGAGCGTTTCATGTGAAATATCTCGCCTTGATGTTTCCCATGGAACAGTGCGGCCTGAGGAAAACCTTCACCCAGGCAAGTTGAAAAGGCTCTACCGAACTATTGAGACCTATTTGTTACACCCGCCTGCCGAAATCCGGCGGGCAGGCAAGAAACAAGACATTGACTGGCAGCTTGATCTTATTACAGCCAAAATTGATACAAGGACACGACAGGCGAGAGTCGAGATACTCGAAAATATTATCTAGTGCGCCCAGAGGGACTCGAACCCCCAACCCCTTGTTCCGAAGACAAGTACTCTATCCATTGAGCTATGGGCGCAATGTCCTTATTCTATCATCAGTTGTGCGGCCAGGGAGAATCGAACTCCCATCTCGTCCTTGGCAAGGACGTGTTCTACCACTAAAC
>CAZBQU010000015.1:0-10879 GCA_964494215.1 uncultured Candidatus Saccharibacteria bacterium
GGATTCGAACCCCAATTAAAGGCTTCAAAGGCCTCTGTCCTACCATTAGACGATCGGGTAATCTTCCCCATAAAACTAACATAAAAACTCCCCAGTGGGGAGCTTGTATGTTCGCCGGAGCGAAAAGTTACATTGTCGATTCAGGAGCAGCTTCAGGAGCGGCTTCGGAAGCGACTTCAGGAGCAGCCGCGAAATCTGCAGCGAACTTCTGATTCCATTCGACCATCTTCGGATCGTCCTGCGGCGCAGCCTTTACATCAGCGGCCATCTCAGGGTGAGCTTCCTCGAGGTGCTTCATTCCGTTTGCGAGCATTTCTTCCTGAGTGCTGCCGGTGATGGTGGCCTCGCAAGACCCACCCATCTGTGCGCATGTCATTGTCTTCATACTGTAAAAGATTTAGTAGTAAATTTCACCCGCTCATTATGACGCACTGGAGCTCTAAATGCTACCAGCCCAACGTGCAGAGGTTAGACCTTTACAAAATCTGGGGATAGCTAAAAGAAAGAGTTGGAGGGGCGAGATTACACTTCTACCGAATTCCCTGCTACGAAGCCCGTCGTCCAACAGAGCTGCAAACTATACCCGCCGGAAGGGCGATCGATATTTAAAATGTCACCAACAACATAGAGGTTCGGGAAGAGGCGCGAGCGCATGGTCTTAAAGTCCACCTCATCAAGTGAAATGCCGCCTGAGGTAGTGATGGCCTTGTCTTCGCCGAGAAGCCCCTTCACGGTGAGGTCGAGATGCTTGAGCAAATCGACGAGCTTCAAACGCTCTTCGCGAGTAACGCCATTACTTTGCTTGTCTGGATCGATGCCTGAGAGCATGACGATGATCGGAGCGAGCGAAGCGGGTACGAGCGAGGACAGAGAATTTTTAAACTTCTTCTTATCTTCGATGGCGAAAATTTCCTGGAGCTTCTTGTTCAAGACACTGTGGTCCATGGTTGGAAGAATATCGAGCGAGAGAGTCACCTGGCCGTATTTCAAAAGCTCTCCGACACTTCGACTTAAATTTAAAATAGTGGGGCCGGAGAGTCCCACGTGGGTAAAGAGAACTTTGCCAGCAACCTTCTCTTGCTTCACACCTTCGTTGAGAACGGTCACCTTCACCTCGGGTAAGGTTAACCCAGCGATGCGCGAGACCCACTCTTCATGGACCGCAATGGGCACGAGCGAGGCTACAGGCTCCTTGACCGTATGGCCGACCTCCTCTAGCCACTGGAAGCCATCTCCCGTAGAGCCGGTCTCTGGGTGTGAGATTCCTCCCGTTGCGAGGATGATGGATCGGGCAAGAATTTCTGTCTTATCCTTTAATCTTACTCCGACGATCTTCTCTTCATGTCTTACAAAACCCACAACGGACGACTTCGATTCAACGACGACACCGTGCTCCCTCATGTACCCCACAACCACATCCCAGACCGATTGAGCCTTATTGCTTAGAGGAAAGACGCGTAACTCATTTTCTACCTTTGTCGCCATGCCGCGGTTATTAAAGAATGAGAGCGTATCCTGAGTATTCCATTGTGAAAAGGCGGAGAAAAGGTAATCTGCACTTTCTTTAAACTTAGCGAGAAGCTTACGCACATCACTCTCAGCGTTTGTGACATTGCATCGCCCACCGCCTGTGATGAGGAGCTTCTTGCCGAGGCCAGGATTCTTTTCGAGGAGGAGCACCTTCCCGCCACGCTCCGCAGCACGACCCGCAGCCATCATCCCCGCCGGCCCGCCGCCGACAACAATGACATCCCATTCTTGGGGCGAGATCGGCACGTTATTTCTGGGTTGAATCTGCTAAAGCAATTTCGAGAGCAAGTTCGGGGATACTCGTGCGGCCAGAATTTTCGTACGCCTCAATAAAACGGAGGAGCGTGTCAGACGTAAGGTCGGGGCCG
The DNA here is from genome assembly GCA_964494215.1 of uncultured Candidatus Saccharibacteria bacterium. Classification (GTDB taxonomy): domain Bacteria; phylum Patescibacteriota; class Minisyncoccia; order Phycocordibacterales; family Zambryskibacteraceae; genus UBA5004. The sequence goes on from CAZBQU010000015.1 coordinate 1,899, forward strand.
GCTTTGGCAGCCAAATCCTTCAAGAAAATAAAATCGTCTTCGGAAATCTGCTGTGCAATATATGTGTCCATCCCCGCTTTGAGGCGCAAGAGGAAGAGGAACCGGAGGCGCTCCAAGATGAGCTTCGCGAAGAGCCTCATGTCGGCGTTCGCCTGCGCCGCCGCCTGCACGGCGGAGGCGCCCTTCGCGAAGTCCTTCCCCACCACGGCCTCGAGAATCGCCTTCACCAACCCAGCCTTCGGCGCGCCCGTCACCATCTCCACCTCTTCGCGTGTGATCTGCTTGTTCGCAGTCGAGCTCACAATCTTCTCCAAGATCCCATGCGTGTCGCGGAAGGAGCCGTCACCCAAAAGAGCGATGAGTTCCGCTGCAGCGGGTTCAAGTGTTGCCCCTTCCTTCTTCCCAATCATGAGTGCAAAGTCTTTGAGGGTGAGGAGATTCGGCGACTTAAAGGCAAAGGTTTGGCAGCGCGAGATAACTGTCTCAGGCACCTTCTCGAGCTCAGTCGTTGCGAGAATAAAGACAACGTACGCTGGCGGTTCCTCAAGTGTTTTCAAGAAGGCATTCCACGCATCCTTCGTGAGCATGTGGACCTCGTCGATGATATAAACCTTGTACTTACTTTCGAAAGGGAGAGTTATTACCGAATCACGAATCTCGCGGATGTCGTCGATACCGCGGTTCGAAGCGGCATCCATCTCGATGAGATCGTTCGCCGATGTGCCAATCGCGCGCGCCAAGATACGCGCCATGGACGTCTTCCCCGTCCCGCGCGTACCAGAGAAAAGGTAGGCATGGGCAATGTTCCCAAGCTCAACCGCACCTTGTAAGACCTTCACAATGTGATCCTGCCCGATAACATCCTCGAAGGTTTGAGGGCGATATTTGCGATAGAGGACACCTTCACTTTTGTTCTGCTGTGTAGCCATTTCGAGCATTATACCAGAACAACCCTGCGACTTGCTTAGGATAAACAAAAGACACCCGCTCAGCATATAGCTGAACGGGTGCGTGTATTACTACCGAACAATGACAGTCCTGCAGAAGGCCGGCGACGTTTCGTCGATGGCCGCTTGGATGCAGACCGAGGCTTGGCCGGTAAACACTGCCGTCACAGTTGAGCCATTCCCAGTTTGGAACGACTTACCGTTGATAACAGTTACCGAGTCACCTCTCACCCCGACCCGCGACGGGTCGGAAGAGAACCATGCTGGCAAGGCCCCATTGCTACAGTTGCCCGTAGCCGTGATGCTTTGTCCTCTCGCGATGATGACCGAGCCATCAGGCTGGAGACCTGTAGCGACGCTCCAGGTACACGTGATGACATTGGTCGTCACCGTACCAGTCGCAGAATCGCTCTTCGACGGATCGGCGACTGCTCTCGCAGTGACCGTGACGCTCCCCACCTTGAGGCAAGAAAGAATCACGGTATTCTGGTTTGTTTCCTTCACCGACACGACGGTCGGGTCAGAAACACTCCAGGTCACTGCGGTGGAGAGATTGCTCCCAGCCGTCACAGTAACGTTGGCGCCCACATTTGCCTGACCACCCACAGAACAGCTGAAAGTCTTCGGCTGCACTGAGATGGAAACGACGCTGGGTGGCGGCGGAGGAGGCGGTGGTGGCGTCGTGATAGCCATGAAGCTGCCACACGCCGTTTGCGCCTGCCACATCGCGCAGACAGTAGACGAACCGGGGGAAAGATACGAGACAAGCCCGTTGCCATTCACCCCAACGAACGATGGAATGCTTGAGGTCCACGTTGGACTGCAAGACACCGCCACGCCGTTCTGCAAGCAAGCCGCTGTGACCTGTTGGGTCGTACCCACCTGACCCGTCCCACTTGTGGGAAAGATCGAGATTGAGTACGTGTTGCTCGGAGGCGGAGGTGGTGGCGGTTGTCCGTTCACCGTCACCGTCACCGTCGCATCACCGGAACCACCAGATCCGAAACATCGGATCGTGTAGCTCGTCGTAACGCTTGGCGTCACTCGCACCGTGCCTGAGTTCCCAACATCTCCGGAGAGACCCTGGATCCACGAACAGTAACCGGCGTTCGCAGAACTCCAGGTGAGGTCAGAGCCTTGCCCCACGTTGATCGTTGAGGGAGAGGCTGTGAGCACGACAGACGCTGCCGGCACCTGAGGCGGGTTGGTTGGTGGATTCGTCGGTGGATTCGGATTTTCTCCGGTTCCGCCGCCGCACGCACCAGTAACTTTCACTTTGACCGAGGCGACGTAAATCGTCCCGGCTGCTTGCACGGTCAGCACGTAGTCGCCGTTGACCGTAGCGGCAAAGATGCCGTCACTGAACGTCGCGCCCGTAGCGGGCGTGATGCTTGAAGTGAACGCCTGAGTGGCGTCACTCGGCAGCACTCGCACCCGGAACTGCTTCTGCGCAATGCAGACGCCGTTCACAGACGTGCGAACGATGCTCTGGTCATCAGCGGGGTCGATGGTGATTCCTGTCACCACCGTATTCGAGGAGCCAGTTGGCCCCGCGATCGCGATCGCGTTTGCGATCGCCTTGTTGCTGCAGGCAGTGCTGCCTGCGAAAGCGAGGACACATAATGTCCCCGCCAGTAACACTCGCTTCATGTGCGTGTCCTCCTGGTATGCCCTTTAGGGGCGGGTTGGATTCTCGTTTAAGCCTCAAAGAACAGGCTTTACTGCCCTATTTCCTATCACAAACGACGGGAAATGTCAAGCTTCCTTACACAACCACGCTCTTTAAATGTGGGAGATTATCTTGGATAATTTTAACCGCCTCGGCAGCTGTTTCCGCACTCATGAGAAGCCCGCGAAGTTCTACAGCTCCCTCAAATCCGTGTACATACGATTTAAAATGTTTCTTCATGATGGCAAAACTTTTTTGATGACCGAGAATCGTGTCGAAGAGATGGATATGTTCCGCGAGAGTTTCGAGCCTCTCTTCGAGGGAAGGTGTGTACCCTTCGTTGAAGAGCCACGGGTTCCCAAAGATAGCGCGTCCGAGCATGACGCCGTCGCACCCTGTCTCTCGCACTTTCTCTCTCGCATCGGAAAGATCGAGTGCATCACCGTTACCAAATATAAGTGTCTCGCTCTTCATCTCGTTCCTGATCTCCACAGCACGCTTCACGAGCTCCCAACGCGCGGCGACCTTCGACATCTCCTTTCTCGTACGAGCGTGAATCGTGACAACAGCAGGTGCTTCCTTCAAAATTTCTGGCAACCACGTCTCGAGTTCTACTTTGTTATACCCGACGCGCGTCTTTACAGAAACGGGTAACCCCGCACCACCTTCTTTGGCGGCACGGATAACTTCGCGAGCGAGTGCTGGGTTCTTCATCATCGCCGCGCCAGCACCCTGCTTCTCGATCGACTTGTCCGGACAGCCCATATTGATATCAATGCCGTCGAAGCCGAGCTCCTTCGCGAGAGCGGCGGCCTGACGCATATGCTCAGGCTTCGAGGTGAAGAACTGCGCGACGATCGGACGCTCACTCTCGGTATACACGAGGTCGAGCAAGAGTTTCTTCCTCCCCTCTTCTGGTGCACGCGCCAAACCATCCGCAGAAACGAACTCCGTCCACGTGACATCGGGCTTCGCTTTGCTCGCGATAAGGCGACGGAAGGCAGCGTCCGTCACATCTGCCATTGGTGCCAAGACGAAGATGGGGCGTTTGAGTTGTGTCCAGAAATTATTCACGGAACCTATAAAATACCTTATTCGGGGTTCTCAAATCCACTTCCACGACTCGACCCCAGAAGTTTGTCTCCGCCTGTATCGCCTCACTCCCAAGGAAAGCCTCGAGATCCGCGTAGACACCATTCACATCAACACCCTCTTGCCAAAGAAGCGTGGCGCCCGTTGTAAGGAGAAGAGTGTTGCGATCTTCATACATCGCAAGAGAAACGGGGGTGATACCGAGGTTGTGTATCTTGCGCACAAAGGCTGCAAGAGCTGCAAAGGCTTCTGTTGGCAGGAACGCTTCTCCCAAGACCTTCGGCTCGCGGCGCATATCTGTATATATAAAGTAGACGCCATCGGAGAACGTCGGTGCCTTGTCGAAAATAAATCCAGACTCATCGAGAAAGGAGCATGCTGAGGCGCAATAGAGAGCAAAGGGTTCACGCTCGAGCACGTCGACTGCAAGCGTTGAGAGTCCGTCTAAAGAAACGTCCGCAACACTCAAGCGAGGAAAGGTTGCGAGCAGCTTCGCCTCAATCACTCGTTCCGGATACAAGAGAGCGCTGTTCTTCGGGAAGATCCATAGGTAGCTGCCACTGATTTCCTGGCGGATGATGTTCTCGACTGCATCAGCTCCGGTAGCATCCGCGCCCGTTACACTCACACTCTGAATACGAAGTGCCGTGAGGTGAAGAGCCGCGATAAAGGCGACGAGAAGGAATGCGGAAAGTCCCCACACAAGTGAGAGATGCTTGCGGCGAGCCTTCATCTTCTTGGTTCGAAACTCCGGCGTCGAAATGGTGTTCCCCTTCGAGACGATCTTCATAGCCGTTACGCGGCCTTAATCTCCGTAAGCCCGTTCATGTACGGGACGAGTACGTCAGGAATTTTAATAGAACCGTCAGCCTGCTGGTAGTTCTCGATAATGGCGATGAGGGTGCGACCAATAGCCACAGCTGTTGCGTCATTCATGTGCAAAGGTTCGATCGAGCCGTCGGCACGCTTCACGCGGGCATTGAGACGACGTGATTGGAAATTCCCCGTGTGATCGGCACTGTGAGTTTCGCGATAGCGATTCTGACCCGGCAGCCAACACTCGATGTCGATCTGGCGATAGTCAGGGAAGCCCATGTCTCCCGTGCACACAATGATAGCTTGATACGGAATACGACGAGCTTCCAAAATTTCTTCCTGGATAGACACAAGGAATTCTTGTTCCTTGAGCGACTCTTCCGGCAAGGTGAATGATTCCATCTCCAACTTATCGAACTGATGTTGGCGAAGAATCCCACGAGTGTCTTTACCGTACGTACCAGCCTCGCGACGGAAGGCGGTCGAGTAACCAGCGAGACGAATTGGCAAATCCTTCTCCTCAACAATCTTATCCATATATATAGGACCGAGCGTGTGTTCCGCGCTCCCAATAAGCATGAGGTCATCTTCCGGGAACATGTAGTGATCCTCGGGGGTCATAAAACGAGCCATTCTATTTTGCACTGAAGGCTTCACAAAGACGGGAGGGATGATAGGCATGAAGCCCTTCTCAGTCAGAAGTTTAAAAACAAATTGGATGAGCGCAAACTGCATGAGCGCCAACGGACCCTTAAGATACGTAAACCGCGAACCCGCGACCTCCGTGGCAGTCTCCGTATCAATAATCCCTAGAGCTTTACCGAGCTCGTCATGTTCCTTGGGAGCAAAATCGAACTGAGGTTTCTCTCCCCACTGTCGCAAAATTTTATTGCCGCTTTCATCAGGGCCAACCGGCGTGTCTGCCGAATAGATGTTCGGAATCTTAATCATGAGCGAGACAAAGAGCTTATCCGCTTCCGCATAGTCCTTCTCCACCCGCTCAAGCTCGACCTTAAGCTGAGTCCCTGCTTCGATATTGCGTTCTTGAGCGGCGAGTTTGCGCTTCTGGTTTAAGAGGTCGATTTCATTGCGAAGGCGCTTGCGTTCTTCCGAAATAAGCACTACCCGCTCAACATCTATCTCACGATTTTTGTTCTTGGCGGCAGCTGCGACGAGCTCCTTATTCTCCCTGATGAATTTGATATCTAACATTTTAACTTTTCTTAATCTCTGATTTTCTATGATTATACAACAACATGCCTATTCGCGCCTTATCCATAGAAGAATACCCGCCGCTCTTAGCCGAAATCCCAGAGCGCCCCACGCAACTACGCTCTGAAGGAGCCCTGCCTCACCGCGACCACAAACTTCTGGCCGTCGTAGGAGCGCGCAAGTTCTCACCCTATGGCCGCGAGATATGTGAAGCTCTTATCCAAAGTCTTCGTGGCGCACCTGTCGTCATCGTGTCTGGACTTGCCTTAGGGATCGACTCTATCGCCCACCGGAGCGCCATGAAGGCAGGTCTCCAAACCATTGCTCTCCCTGGCTCGGGCCTCGATCGCTCTGTTATCCATCCGCGTTCACACGCCACTCTCGCAGACGACATTGTGGCGGCAGGTGGCGGACTTCTCTCTGAGTATGACGACCTCATGCCAAGTGGCCCATGGGCCTTCCCGCGGCGTAATCGTCTTATCGCGGGAATGTGCCACGCCACCCTTGTCATCGAAGCCGAGCAGAAGTCTGGCACCCTTATCACCTCAAGGCTCGCGACCGATTACAATAGAGAGGTCGGCGCTATTCCTGGGCCACTTCATTCACCTACATCCGAAGGCCCCCACATGCTCATCCGTCTCGGCGCCGCCCTCATCCGAGATGCGAATGATCTCCTCGAACTCCTCGGCCTTCCTCGCACAGACGCTCCACCCACTCTCTTAGATATAGAAAGCCTCACGCATGAAGAGAAGGTGTTTATTAAACTTCTAGAAAATCCCATGGAGAGAAGTGAACTCATACGTAAAAGCAAACTCGAAACGGGAACGGCGAGCGCCATCCTCTCGCTTCTGGAAATTAAAGGATTGATAGTGGAGGAAATGGGAGAGGTGAGAAAAACATTTTAGGAGTTCCAATCAACGAATAATCCGAATACTACAAATGACTACGAATAATCTCGGCATCGTATACCCAGAGCTCTCATATATAATCGTGGGACTAGCGTTTGAAGTGCATAATGAGCTCGGCCAATTTGCCCGTGAGAAGCAATATGCGGATCTTTTAGAAAGGAAACTCGTTGAAATCGGTATCCCTTACAAAAGAGAGTTTCGCATCGGTGATTCAGGCAATATTCTCGACTTTCTCGTCGGCGATGTAGAAAAAATTATTCTAGAATTAAAAACTGTACGAGTCGTCGGTCGAGAACAATTTAGACAAATTCAAAATTATTTACAGCAAACGAAATATGAACTGGGAATTCTTATAAACTTTAGTGATAAATATTTACGGCCCAAAAGAATTCTACGAATCAAAATGACTCCTGTGTAATAATTCGCAAATTAGTAACCATTCGTAGATTGGAACTCATTCGTAGATTGGCACCCCATTTGCAGATTGGCACATCTTGTAGTATTTGTTAAGTCTCATGAAGCTACTTATTGTCGAGTCGCCCAGTAAGGCGAAAACGATCGAGAAATATTTGGGAAAAGAGTATCGCGTCGTCGCGAGTGTCGGTCACGTGAGAGATCTCCCGAAGTCCAACAAAGCAGCGATCGACATCGCAGGAGGTTTTATCCCGCACTACGAAATTTCCAAAGGCAAAGAGAAAGTCATCGCCGACATCAAAGCGCTCGCCAAGAAGGCGGATGAGATCTTCCTCGCCTCCGACCCCGACCGCGAAGGTGAGGCGATTGCCTGGCACGTGCGCGAAGCCGCTGGTCTCAAGGGTGCCAAGCGTATCGTCTTCCACGAGATCACCAAGGAAGCCGTTGAAGAAGCGCTGAAGCACCCACGCGCTATTGATGAAAATTTGAAAGAAGCTCAGGAAGCCCGCCGCGTCCTCGACCGCCTCGTGGGTTACGATCTCTCGGGTCTTATCTGGAAGAAGGTCCGCTACGGTCTCTCCGCCGGACGCGTCCAATCTCCTGCGCTACGCATCATCATGGAGCGCGAACGTGAAATCCGTGCCTTCACACCCACCACCTTCTGGGTCATAAACGCTCTCCTGCGTGATGGGGCACAAGGATCAGGCGACATGAACTTTACCTGCTCTATCGAACCGACAGAAGAAAAGGAAGTGGAGAAAATTTTGAAATTGGGTCGTGCTGGTGACTGGAGAATCACGGATATTAAAGAGACGAAGGTTGCTCGTACACCGCGTGCGCCGTTTATCACCTCCACCATCCAACAGGCAGCCTCTTCTCGTCTTGGGTGGTCGCCTTCTCGCACGATGGCTGTCGCACAGCGTCTCTACGAAGCAGGTCACATCACCTATATGCGCACCGACTCAACGAACTTGGGCGCGCAAGCTCGTGCTCAGATTGAAGCTGTGGTTAAAAAGAATTACGGCGCCGACTATTATGAATCTCACGTCTTCGCCAAGAAATCGAAGAATGCTCAGGAAGCCCACGAAGCCATCCGCCCCACTCACCTTGAGGTCATGAAAGCGGGCGCCACCGAAGAACAAGAACGCCTCTACGCGCTCATCTGGAGTCGCACAGTAGCGAGCCAGATGAAGGATGCACAGATGATGCGCACGAAAGTGATCTCGAATATCCAGGGCGATACAATCCCCGACTTCCACTTGAACGGCTCTCGTGTCATCTTTGACGGCTGGCTCAAGGCCGACCCTGCCTCAGCAAGCGAAGACGTCGTCTTGCCCAAACTCACTGCTGGAGAAGCGTTGAAACTCAGCGCACTCACCTCCACAGAGAAGCAGACGGAACCGCCTGCTCGCTACTCTGAAGCAGGACTTATTAAGGAGCTCGAGAAACGCGGCATCGGTCGTCCGTCGACATACGCTTCTATTATTAAGACGCTTGAAGATCGCGGCTATGTGGAGAAGCAGAACAAGGCTCTTGTCCCCACCGACACTGGTGACGTCGTCTCCACCTTCCTTGAAGGCAATTTCCAAAATTATATTTCCGACTCCTTCACCGCCGAGATGGAAGACGAGCTCGACGAGATTGCGGAAGGCAAACGCACCTATGAAAAAACGCTCAAAGATTTCTATACACCCTTCTTGAAGGACGTGAAGAGTAAGGATAAGTTGGAAAAACTTACGAACTTAGGTGAAGCACCCAAGGGAATGCAGTGCCCTCTCTGCCAAGCCAACATGATCGTCAAACTTGGTCGTGGTGGCAGATTCTACTCCTGCGAACGCTTCCCTGACTGCACGGGCGCGCGCACCCTCGACGGTGTAGAACTGAAGCCCGACGAACCCATCGGAGTCGACCCCGAAACTGGCT
>CAZBQU010000016.1:0-10775 GCA_964494215.1 uncultured Candidatus Saccharibacteria bacterium
TGCGATGCTATTTAGAATCTTAGGAAGCGTTGAAGTTGCCTTCGTCGAGATTGTAATCTTGCTGTTCGGTAGAGGTGGCGTTGAGGTTCGCCTCGATCTCGAGAGTGGAGCCTGGGGCACCGGATTCGAGAGCGTCGTCTCTCATGCTGCGTTCGCGCCAGAAGTAGATGGCGCCGACAATGATGACGAGCACGAGGATGATGGTTGCGATGAGAAAGCCGCTACCACCGTTCTGGCCCTGCACGGGGGAGCTGTTTTGTGGATCCATAGTGAATGTTGAAAAATAATGAAGCCCGGGGCCATGGAGGCGCCCGGGCTTAATTATACCACCGTACAGAGAGGCCGTTTATGACAGCTTTGGCGCGTATTCCTGCTTGTAGCGTTCGTCGCAGGTCGCAATAACCTTAAGAGCTTCCTCCTTGTCGAAGAAACCTTTGGTAACCGAGGTGCCCGGCTTCTTCAAATGCTTGTAGTACTCCCAGAAGTGGATGATCTCCTTTTTCGTATGATCGCTCAAATCGTCAAGTGATTGAATGTCATCACAGCGTTTGTCTTCGGAGAGAACAGCAATGATCTTGTCATCGACTTCGCCTCCGTCTTCAAACTTCATAATGCCGATAACGCGCGCCTCAACGAGAGCGCCTGGCACGATAGGTTCGGTTACCTTAACGATCATGATGTCGAGCGGGTCGTTGTCCTCGTCCCATGTCTGCGGAATCGCGCCGTACGTGAAAGGGTAACCGAGTGAGGAGTAGCCAACGCGGTCAAGCTTCAACTGGCCCGACTCCGTGATGAGCTCGTACTTATTAATCGAACCAGAAACAATCTCGACGACAGCGTTGACGACATCCGGACGTCCTTCGGAAAAGGGCGGCACCGTATGAAGCAAGTTGTACATGAACTTGGAAGGCTTTTGATTGATGTGAGCCATAGGTGAGAGTGAGAGAGCTAATTAAACTTCTGGGGCGACAGCGGGCGACTCGGCAGTAGCGAGTTCTTCGCCTTGAGCGGACTTGATGTCGATCTTCCAGCCCGTGAGCTTGGCGGCGAGGCGGACGTTCTGTCCTCCCTTACCGATGGCCAAGGACTGCTGGTCTTCGGCGACGGTCACAACGGCGGACTTCTCAGTCTCATTTGTTTCGATGCTCAAGACCTTCGCAGGGGAGAGAGCCTCTTCGATAAACTTCTTTGGATCTGCGGAGTACTCGATGACGTCGATCTTCTCACCACGGAGTTCACTCATAACTGTTGAGACACGAACACCGCGACCACCGACGAGTGCGCCGACTGGGTCAATGTGGCTGTCCTTGGCTTCTGCGGCGAGCTTCGAGCGATAACCAGCTTCGCGAGCGATGGCCTTAATAGTGATGGCACCCGAGGCGAGTTCAGGGGATTCGGACTCGAAGAGCTTCTCCAAGAACTTCGGATGAGAGCGGGAGAGGCGGAGGAAGACACCACGAGGGGACTCCTCAACACGGTAGAGGTAGGACCGAACGCGCTCACCTTGGGAGAAGCGCTCGCCGGGGATCTGCTCCTCGTAGGGGAGAAGGCCAGGAGCCTTGCCGAGGTCGATAAAGACGTTGCCACGCTCCATGCGCTGGACGGTACCAGAGACAATCTCGCCCTCCTTGGCGCCGAACTCAGAAACGAGGTGAGTCTTCTCAGCCTCACGGATCTTCTGCATGATCACCTGCTTAGCGGTCTGAGCGGCAATACGGCCATAGTCACCCTTGGATTCGATAGGGAAGATAACCTCTTCATCAAGCTGGGCGCCTTTCTTCATGCGACGAGCATCCTCGAGGAGAATATGCTTCTCGGGGTTGTAGAACTCGCGAAGGTCGTCATCAGCGACATCAGCATTCTCGTCGAAGATAACGCGGCTCTCGTCGACCACAATCTTTACCTGGAAGAACTCTGCTTGGCCGGTTGAGAGGTCAAAGGTGGTGCGGATGATCTGACCACGCTTGCCGTACTCCTTCTTATAGGCAGTGGCGAGGGCGGCTTCAATCGCTTCGATGATGGCAGCGCGCGAAATACCTCGAGTTTCCTCGAGTTCGGCGAGCACGGAATTGATGGTTTTGAGGTCGAACATATGGGTTTTTGGCTTGATTTTTAAAGCTTTTTTAAAGAAATGGGCCGCCCGACTAATTAAGCTGGGCGACCGGTTCCGTAAACGTATGCAGGGAAGAGTGTAGCAAGAGAGCTATCCACTGTCAAGGTACTTATTGACTTTATTAACGAAATATGCTATTGTAAGAATAGAGGTGCGAGTAATGCAAATACGCGTTCGCTATTTTGGGACAAGGGGCTGGTATGTAGCCCGAGGACTACCGAGTATGGCGGAATATCTCCATACTGACGGCGTTTGGCGGTCCACCACCGCCTCAGCTGGCGGCATGACAGGGTATTACTCCACGGAAACCGCCGCCATTACTGAAGCGCAGAAGTTCGATCCCACAATCAGAGTCGGCAACAACAAATAACCCGCTGGCTTAAATCGAGTCACGCAGTTCAAGCCCCGGCGCATCGCGTCGGGGCTGTTTTATACCTTATTTGGCCTAGAAGGCCCTGCTTGCTAAGGGCTCTGGGCCGTGCTACTATACATACGTGATTTCAAAGACCAAAAAGCAAAAGCTCATCAAGGAAGTAGCCCTCCACGACACGGATACGGGCTCTCCTGAAGTGCAAATTTCCATATTGACTAAGCGTATTGAGGAGCTTTCGAAGCACCTCAAGACCAATGCTAAGGACAATCACTCGCGTCGCGGGCTCTTGGCCATGGTAGCCGACCGCCAGACTCACTTGAAGTATTTGGAAAAGAAGAACCCAAAGCGTGCTCTTGCTTTGCAGAAGAAACTCGGTCTCAAGAAATAACAAGCTTACAGCTTAGAGCTGGCAGCTTTTAGGTTATCCATTTAATTAATTCATTGCTGTAAGCTCCAAGCTGTCAGCTGTAAACTTTTATGACTGTTATCAAACACAAAGCCCAGCGTGTGGCTATTTTCATTGACACTGCAAACATTTATCACTCCGCGAAGAACTTGTATCACGCGAAGGCCAACTTCGGCGCGATTATGAAAGACTCTCTCGACGGCCGCCTCCTCGTGCGCGCCATCGCCTACGTCGCCTCGACTGAAGGCGGGGAAGAGAAGGCCTTCTTTGATGCTCTCTCCAAAGTGGGTATCGAGACTCGCGCCAAACCTCTCCAGATCTTTGCCGGTGGTGCCAAGAAGGCTAACTGGGACATCGATCTCGCCATGGATGCGGTGAAGATTGCGCCTAAAGTAGACACGATGATCATCATCTCTGGTGATGGCGACTATGTAGCCCTCGTCGAATATCTCCAGAATACCCACGGTACACAGGTAGAGGTCGTCTCCTTTGGCAAATCTTCCTCATCGAAGCTCATCGAAGCCTGCGACGAATTCTTCGATCTGGACAAGAATCCACGAAAGTATCTTATAATGGGTGGTAATGCCCCTCGAACCTCTCGCCGAGAATCAGCCGAACCCGCAGCTCCCGCAGCAGCCGAGTAAAAGTTCGCCTCTCAAACAGATCCGCACCTTCCAAGGTGACGTTGCCGCCGCTCTCTCTCGCCAGAAGGAATCACTTTTCTCTATCCAACAGACGGAGCGCTTGAAGCAGGGCACCGGCATGCGTGCCACCGCACCCGCCGAACGCGCGCCTCGCGACGCCCAGAAGACACTTCTCTTCCTCGCGGGTAGCTTCCTCCTCCTCGCCTTCGCGGGAGTTGGCGGGTGGTACACGTACGGAGAATTTATACGCAAAACAGCTCCGCCGACAGTCACCATCCCCGTAAGCCAGCTCCTCGTCCCCGAGAGCAGCGCCTCTGTTGATGTCCGCGGCCTCTCTCGAGACACATTCTTTGCTGCTGCAGGGGAGGCGAGTGCCCGTACTCCTGCCGGCACACTTCGCCACCTTGTAGTCATAAGTGGCACGAGCACGGTCACAACCGCTGATTTGTTGGAGATCATTCAGAGCCAGGCTCCGAGCTCTCTTGTACGTGCGTTTGACCCAATCTTCATGCTTGGCACTCTGGGTGAAAGCCGCTTCCTTTTAATAAAGCTTGTGTCCTTCTCGAACGCCTTCGGCGGCATGCTCTCCTGGGAAACCGACATGCCGAAGGATCTTTCCGGTCTCTTTCTCGGCAGCGAGATCCTGAAAACAATCAGCTCCTCATCCGTCTTTACAGACATCGTTTACAAGAACAAAGACGCCCGAGTGATCTCCGCAAGCTCCACTCCGGCCCTTCTGTACTCTTTCTTCGATAACGACATACTTATCATCACCGATCGGCCGGAGACTCTGCAGGCCTTGCTTGAGCGCCTGACCCGCGAAAAGCTCGTCCGCTAGCATCTACCTCAGGCCCTTTGCTACACTAAAGCCATGACTATAGATCACGAGCATTACAAAGAGAGATTAGAAAAAGAAAAAGCCTTGCTCGAGCAAGAGATGGAGAAAGTAGGACGTCGCAACCCCGAGAATCCTTCGCTGTGGGAAGCTCTTCCTTCGGAAGATCGCGACACCTCCCAAGCCGACGAGAACACGACCGCCGACGCGATCGAGGGTTACGAAGACAACGCCGCCATCCTCCACACACTTGAGGAACGCCACCAGGATGTGAGAAGTGGTTTGGACAAAATCAAACACGGCACCTTCGGTCTCTGCCAAGTGTGCCAAGCCGAGATTGAGAGTGACCGCCTCGAAGCAAATCCTTCCGCGCGGACGTGCAAAGAACACATGCAATAAAAGTCATTCGCGTAAGCGCGGCGACCGTACGGTCGCCGCGCTTTTCGTATCTTATTTTTCTTTAACTTTTCTTTAACTCGCCCGCGTATAATGTCGGGCATGTCATTTTCCAAAGTCTACAGCGCGCAAACACAGCTTCTTCAGATGACGCCCATTTCAGTCGAGACGGATATTTCTCGTGGACTCCACGCCTTCGCTGTTGTCGGTCTGCCGGACAAAGCCGTCGAGGAATCCAAAGATCGCGTGAGCGCTGCAATTAAGAATTCTGGATTCGATGCGCCGAAGTCACAGAACCACAAGATCGTCGTCTCACTCGCACCCGCAGATGTAAAGAAAGAGGGGACACTCTTCGACGTCGCGATTGCGCTCTCGTACCTCGCGGCCACCGATGCACTTACTTTTAATCCGGAAGGGAAACTCTTTCTTGGTGAACTTTCTCTCGACGGCCGACTGCGTCCGATCCGCGGCATCTTACCCGTCGCACAAAATGCGCGGGCACATCATTTCTCCGAGCTCTACGTGCCCGTCGAGAACGCGGCTGAAGCCGCGCTCATTGGCGACATCGTCGTGTACGCGGTGCCAACACTCGGCGCACTCGTTGAACATCTTTCTCATCACAAAATACTTACTCCCACACCAAGAACTGTTGTTGAAGGCGAGGTGCGTCGAGTCACCACCGACTTCGCGGATGTGAAGAGTCAGGAGCGAGCGAAGCGCGGACTTCTCATCGCGGCGGCGGGTGGACACAACGTCGCAATGTACGGCCCGCCTGGCACGGGAAAGACGATGCTCGCGAAAGCATTTGCCGGCATCTTGCCCAAACTCACATTCGAGGAAGCGCTTGAAGCAACGGGTATTCACTCCGTCGCAGGCACGCTCTATGAAACGCTTCTCGTGAACCCGCCCTTCCGCGCGCCGCATCATACCGCCTCATATGTCTCCTTGGTGGGAGGCGGGGCTACACCACGGCCCGGAGAAGTGACTCTCGCGCACCGCGGCGTCCTCTTTATGGATGAGTTTCCCGAGTTCGAGCGACGTGTCATCGAAAGTTTGCGTCAACCGTTGGAAGATAAGGTTATCGCTGTTTCCCGCGCGAAAGGTACAGCGCACTTCCCAGCAAACGTGCTTCTCGTCGCGGCCATGAATCCGTGTCCGTGCGGCAACTACGGCTTCCGTGGGAAACCCTGCATCTGCACGCCCGCAGCCCTTCAAAGATACAGAAGGAAAATGTCTGGACCCATCATGGATAGGATCGACATCTGGCTCGAAGTCGACCGCATCGCGCCACACGATCTCACCCTTGATTCGGCACGCGGAGAAGAGAGCAACATCTTTAGAGAGAGGGTGGAGCGCGCGAGAAATATTCAAAGACTCCGTTTGAAAAATACGAAGGTTACCAAGAACAGCGAGATGACACCCAAGGAATTAGTGACATCAGTATTCCTTGAGAAAGATGCGGAACAGATGCTCACCGTCGCGGCTGAGCGATTAGGATTTTCTCCGCGCGTGTATCACCGCATGATTAAAGTCGCGCGCACAATTGCAGATCTCGCCGAATCAGAAAATATAAAAAGTGAGCACGTCCTCGAAGCAGTGGAGTATCGTCCGAAAAAATTCGATACTTAGCTTACAGATAACAGCTTGTAGCTTGCAGCAATGATTCAGTCATACAAAGAACTTATTGTTTGGCAGAAAGCAATCTTACTTTGTGAAAAAATTTATATCCTCACGGAAAATTTTCCTAAAGCAGAATCTTTTGGCCTCGTGTCACAAATGAGAAGATCTGCTGTCTCTATTCCGTCTAATATCGCGGAGGGGAAATACAGAGGAACGCGAAAAGATTTCACTCAATTTCTGAGAATCGCGAGAGGCTCCACTGCAGAACTTGAAACTCAAATTCTTATTGCCAAGAAATTTTATTCTCTCGACACGTCAACAATTACTGATATAGAAAAACTATTGGAGGAGATTTCCAAAATGCTTTCTTCGGTGATTAAAAAACTGCAAGCTGTAAGCTGACTCCTATAAGCTAGAATCTAGAACGGATTTTTCGCGCCGCGGACTTCGAAGTGAACGTGAGGACCAGAGGTGTTGCCGGTCATGCCGATGCGACCGATGACATCGCCCTGAGAAATAGTTTGGCCGACAGAGACGTAGTTGTCACTCATGTGACCGTACACAGTTTGCGTACCATTCGCATGACTCACAACGACATACGTACCGTACCCGCCGTTGTATCCACCAGACTTCGAGAGAATGACTTTGCCGTCAGCGGCAGCCATGATCGGCGTGCCAACCGGAGCGGCGAGGTCGACGGCATTGTGTCCATGAATATTCTGACTCTTCTTACCACCGGCGATCGGACGCAAGAAGTATCCAACCACTTCTTTCAAACCACTTGCGATCTTCGTCGCATTCGTATTCGTACCAGCGCTCGAGGTCATCTCACCGTCAGGGATGATGATTTCATCGCCGACAGCAAGTTTTGCGGATACGCTCAAGCCGTTGTACGCGAGGACGTCGGACTGATCAGCGCCGTACTTCTTGGCAATAGTTGCGAGCGTATCTCCGCTCTTCACAATGTGACGCACGCCGGAGATCGGAAGGATAACAAGCTCTTGGCCAAGCTTTAACGTGTTTGAAGTGAGGTTGTTTGCCCAGCGAATCGTATTGGTCGAAATCTTAAACATCTCGGCAATGGCACCGATAGTGTCGCCCTCACGAACCACATAGGTCGTGATGATGCCGCCTGAGGTACCAGCTTCGATAAAGGCGCCGGACTCCTCTGTCGCAACGGAGAGGGTCGTGCTGTCGAGGAAGGCGACAACCGGCCCACCAGCGCTCGTCATTGGGTTGCCGTTATGATATCCCTCCAAGAGTTGCATGGTCTGGGAGTTGCCGATCTCTTTCATTTCTGGGGCACGCTTTAAGAGAAAGCCGTTGCCCTTGGCATATGCGAGTACCGGTATAAAGACGAGGCCGAGGAGGATAAGGAGGGGGAGTCGGGAGGAAGGGCCTGCGGATCGTGTTGAAGGGGATCTTATATAAGAGTGGCTAAACTGGTCATGAACCGCCTAAGAACTTGAAATGGCTCTGTTGAGCCATCGGCGGCCTACGATCTGTGCGTACCCCTCTATGTTACGCTCCTTAAACCCTCTCAGCAACTTGCTTATCCACCTATGTTATAGTGTGCCAATGTCGTCCCAATCCTCCTTTTCGTCGGCTAACGGGCTCAATCCTGAGCAGCTCAAAGCCGTTCACGCCACCGAAGGACCAGTGCTTATCCTCGCCGGCGCGGGGGCGGGTAAAACAAAGACCTTGGTCGAAAGGATTAAGGAGCTCGTGAAGAAAGGAGTCGCCCCCTCGAACATCCTCGCCATCACCTTTACCAATAAGGCCGCCAAGGAGATGCGGGAACGCGTCGCCCGAGGGCTCTCGGAGGACCCGAGTCTCAACATACCCGTCTCTCTCCATGAGCGACCATTCGTTTCTACCTTTCACTCACTCGGCGTGCATATATTGCGTGAGCAATTCGCGGCGGTGGGGCTTCCGAAGACCTTCGCGATCTTTGACCGAGATGACAGCAAGAAGGCCGTAAAGGAAGCGCTCACGAATAGAGGCTTCGATCCTAAAACAAATGACCCCAACAAAATCTTGGGAGCCATCTCGCGCGAGAAGGGACGCGGTGTCTCGGTCGAAGAGTTCCTTGAGCGCTCAGAAATCCGTGGATACACGGCAGAGATCATGGGTCAGGTCTGGCCTGAGTACGAACGCATCCTCACGCGAGACAAGGCTCTCGACTTCGACGACCTCTTGCTCAAAACTCATAAACTTTTGAAAACGAATCCGGAAGTACGTGCGTACTACCAACGCGTCTGGACATACATCCACATCGACGAGTACCAAGATACGAACCGCGTGCAATATGAAATCTCCAAACTCTTGGTTGGACCGGCTCACAATATCTGCGCGGTAGGTGACATCGATCAAAATATTTATTCCTGGCGCGGCGCGGAACTCAAAAATATTCTTGCCTTCGAAAAGGATTACCCAGAAGCATTTGTCGTCACTCTCGAAGAGAATTACCGCTCGACGAAAACAATTCTCCACGCCGCGAACGCCATCATTGAGAAAAATAAAGTCCGCCGACCAAAGAAATTATTTACGAGCAATGGAGACGGCGAGAAGGTTCTTGTGAAGGGCACGCTCGACGAGGTGGGGGAGGCTGACTTCGTCGCGGGGAAGGCACAGGAACTTGTGAAGAAGGGCGTCTCGCCAGACCAGATCTGCGTCTTGTATCGCGCCAACTTCCAATCACGCGTCCTCGAGGAAGCCTTCATGCATCGTGGCGTCCCGTATCAGATCTTGGGTCTTCGTTTCTTTGAGAGAAAGGAGGTGAAGGATCTCATCTCATATCTGCGTGCCGCGCAAAATCCCGACAGCCTTGCCGACTTAAAGCGCATCATCAACACACCAGCCCGCGGCATCGGCAAAGCTTCCATTGCGAAAATTTTCTCAGAGATGAGCGTTGACTTGCCGGCCTCCATGCAAGAAAAATTGCGCCGCTTCTATGCCCTCTTGGCAGAGATCAAACAGATGACAGAGGAGAAGCGTTTGTCGGAAACAGTGGCCTTTATCATCAAAGCCTCGGGTCTTGAAGACGAGTGGAAGTCCGAGCGTGAAGAAGGCGCGGCTCGTCTTGAGAATGCCTACGAACTCGTCTCCTTCGCGAGTCGCTACGATGCCATGGCCCCCGCCGAAGCAACTCAACAATTTCTCACGGACGCGGCTCTACAAAGCGACCAAGACGAACTTAAGGAGGACGAACCCGCCGTGCGTCTCATGACCGTGCACGCCGCGAAGGGGCTTGAATTCGACACCGTGTTTGTAAGCGGACTCGAAGAAGGACTCTTCCCACATGAGCGCATGAATCAGGATAAGATGACTCCCGAAGAAGCAGAGGAGGAGCGCCGCCTCTTCTACGTCGCACTCACTCGCGCGCGCAAACAACTCTTCCTCTGCTACGCACAGATGCGCACCGTCTTCGGTCGTAGCCAAGTCAACATGCCTTCGCAATTTATCTTGGACATCCCCGCGCACTTAGTGGAAGAAGATGATTGGAAACAAATCGGCGTAGGGGAAGGCAGGAGACCCTTGCTCGACATCGATTTTTAATATTTTATGATCTTCGCAAAAAAATCTTTAGGCCAACACTTCCTCCGAAGCGAGCGCGCGCTCACAGAAATTATTCAGGCCGCAGAGATTACTCCAGGTGAATGCATCCTCGAGATTGGTCCTGGAGAGGGCGTGCTCACAGAAAAATTACTAGCTTACAGCTTACAGGTTGTAGCGGTAGAGAAGGATGACAACTTATACGAACTTCTCAAAAATAAATTCGCCAAGGAAATTGCAGAAGGAAAATTTGTTCTCGTCCACGATGACATTCTCAACTTCGACCCCACTTCTCTGCAAGCTGTAAGCTACAAACTAGTTGCTAACATCCCGTACAACATCACGGGGGCGATTTTCGAAAAGTTTCTCTCCGCCACAGCGCAGCCCTCGCTCATCGTGCTCCTCGTCCAAGACGAAGTGGCGAAGCGCGCCGTTGCTCGCGATGGCAAGGAGAGCATTCTCTCAATCTCCATCAAGGTGTACGGCAACCCACGCTATGTCGACAAAGTTCTCGCCGGCTCTTTTGTCCCGGCGCCATCTGTCCACTCCGCCATCCTCGCTGTCGAAGATATTTCCAAAAACTTTTTCACCTCTTTCTCCGAACAAGATTTCTTTAAGCTTCTTAAGGCTGGCTTCCAGTCGAAGCGCAAGAAAATGTCTTCGAACCTCGCCGCTGTAGCCGGCAAAGAACAGATCAGAGAAGTCTTCGCGGCTCTCGCTCTTGATGAAAACACTCGCGCGGAAGATGTGGACAAGGACACGTGGCATGCGTTAGCCACAGCCCTCCTCTCAAAGGACAATACCAAGGAGGGGGCGTGATATAATTTCCGGCA
>CAZBQU010000017.1:0-10135 GCA_964494215.1 uncultured Candidatus Saccharibacteria bacterium
CCCGTGGGGGCGTTTTTGATTTACGAGAGTTTGATGCCAAGGTCCTTCAACTGCTTCTCGGAAACAGGAGCGGGAGATTCCATCATGAGGTCCTTACCTTCACCAGTCTTTGGGAATGCAATCACCTCGCGAATATTCGGCTCACCTTGGAGAAGCATGATGAGGCGATCGAAGCCCCAGGCAATACCGCCGTGCGGAGGCGCGCCAGATGCGAGAGCATTCAGCATGTGGCCGAAGTTTGCCTCAATCTCTTCTGTCGGATAGCCAAGAACTTCGAAAACGGTCTTAAGAAGTTTCGGGTCATGATTTCTAATACTGCCGCCACCAATCTCGTAGCCGTTAAGCACGATGTCATACTGAGCGGTCACGATCTCACCAATCTTCTCCTTGTTGCGAAGCCATTCAGTATGGGCTGGAATAGCGGACGAGAACGGATTGTGGGTGAAAGTCCATTCACTTCGTTCCCCTTCTGCCTTTTCAAAGAATGGGAAATCGACAACCCAGCAAAACGCGAGGAGGCTGGGATCGGTTTTGTCTTCTCGGATATCCGGACGATCACTACCATATTTCTCCATCGCGTCTTTGTACGAAATCCGTGGGAACGGAATTTGCTGGATACGCTTTTCCGGGTAAAGCTCCTTCACGATCTTTATAAGAAGCGCCTCGTTCAAACTCATGACATCTTCCTGTGTCACAAAACTCATCTCTAAGTCCATCTGAGTAAACTCAGGCTGCCTGTCACCGCGAGTATCTTCATCTCTCATGCAACGCACGATCTGGAAGTAACGTTCCAAACCAGCCACCATAAGAAGCTGCTTGTACTGCTGAGGAGATTGCGGGAGGGCGTAGAAATTACCCGGATAGAGACGAGCCGGCACAATATAGTCACGCGCACCTTCAGGAGTCGATTTGGTAAGATACGGCGTTTCAATCTCGAAGAATCCCTGCTTATCGAGTTCGTCACGGACCATCTTAGCCACCTTGTGACGCATTTTAATATTGCTCTGCAAGCGAGGACGGCGAAGATCGATGTAGCGGTAGCGGAGGCGATTCTCATCACCAATCTCTTTACCATCGCTACGCACGTCGAAAGCTGGGGTCTCAGCTTCATTAAGTACGGAGATCTCAAGTACCTCAAGTTCGATCGAACCGTTCTCACCTTCAGTACGGTTCTTCTCGGGTCGCTCGTTGACCTTACCACGCACAGCCACCACCCACTCTGAGCGGAGCGTCTTTGCTGTTTCCATTGCAGGAGAACCTGGCAACACGACCGACTGCGTGCGACTCGTCACATCACGAATATCAAGGAAGATGAGC
Source organism: uncultured Candidatus Saccharibacteria bacterium (assembly GCA_964494215.1). Classification (GTDB taxonomy): domain Bacteria; phylum Patescibacteriota; class Minisyncoccia; order Phycocordibacterales; family Zambryskibacteraceae; genus UBA5004. The sequence goes on from CAZBQU010000017.1 coordinate 1,318, forward strand.
TTCCCCTGGTCGCGGCGGACGTCTACCCAGCCGGAAATAGAGACTTCCTGACCAACATAGTCCTTCAAATCCTTAATATAGGTTCTTTTCATATAGGCGATAGTACCACAAAATACCCTGTCCTGAAACGCTATTTCTTAAAGCGTTCTGCTTGGAGATTATAGAGCTCGGCGTACTTCCCCTTCTTCTTCATGAGCGTCTTGTGGTCTCCTTCTTCGAGAAGTTCTCCATTCTCGAGGACGAAGATCTGGTCACATTCGGAAATAGTTGAGAAGTCATGAGAAATGAGAATGGCTGTCGTTTCTTTCGAAAGATTCTCAAGAGAGTTGAAAATCTTCGCCTCCGACTCGGCATCCACGGAAGCCGTCGGCTCGTCAAGAATCATAAGATAAGCTTTGCGATAAATAATCTTGGCAATTGAAAGTTTCTGCCGCTGACCCTTGGACGGCTCGACTCCAGTAAATTCCACTCCCAACTGCTGGTCATACTGATGCTTCCATTCCTCAATGAAAGAGTGCGACTGGCTTGTTTCGGCCGCTTCTTTGACCCGAGTAATATCGAGCGGCACGTCCGAACGGCCGATCGCGATAGCTTCTTTCACCAAGAAATCGTAGGTCGCATAATCTTGAAACATCACCGCCAAGTACGACCACCATTCTACTGTTGCGACCTCTCGCAGGTCCACCCCATTCACGAGGATCCTCCCTTCCGTCGGATCATACACGCGACAGAGCAACTTCACGAAAGTTGTCTTCCCGGCCCCGTTATTACCCACGAGACCGATCTTACTCCCCGCCCTAAACTTCAGATTAAGCTTCTTCAAGCTATATTTATCGGACTTCGCGTATTTGAAACTGACGTTCTCAAATTCAATCTCCGGCGCAGAGAAAAGGTTGAGACTTTGGGGGTTCATCGCCTCGACGACCACTGGCTTCATATTCATGAAGCGGATCATATCCTGCACAATGAGATGGTTCTCATATTGGCCAGAAATTCCTTCCAGGATATTGGCAATCGAACCGCGGACACTCGTCAGCGTGGACATAATATACACAAGAGTACCGACTTGGAATTCTCCCGCCACCACACTTCTCACAACAAGAAACAGCCCCACCGAGAAACCGGCGAAAGCGAGAATATCAGCCGATGAGGTGTGGAGCAAACGCTTTTTCTCGAGACCAAGTTGGATCGCGGCGAAGTGAGCGAAAATTTTCCTGATCTGAGCAAATAATTTCTGTCCCGCCTGCAGAAGCTTCACTTCGATAAGCATCGTCTTGTACGTAATATGCTGACGCAAATCCGCGAGACGGCGCTGCTCCGGTGAATCCTTGGCCCAAATACTCCACGATTTTCCAGCATACTTAATATCCATGAGGAAAGCCGGAATGGCCGTGGCGATCACAATAAGATAAATCCAGTAATTAAAATGGGCGGCCAAAACAGTGCCAAGCACAAAACTCGTAATAGGTCTGATCAAATCCAATTGCGCATTACCTAACTGAAAAATTGGGCTTGGTCCACCACGGAACGTTCGCTGTAGCAAGTCTTGGAACTCCGGATTCTCGTACGTTGCAATATCAATCTGCTCACGCTTTTGCAAAAGATCGAGATCAACTTCCATCTGAAGCACAAGCATCCGCTGGCGATTCATATACAACTGCAGATTACCGAGGATTGTCGGCAAGCTTGTGACTAACGCATAACCCAGGAGCACATACCAGATGCCTAGATACGAACCACTCTGCGCACCCGCCACCACAGTGTTGACCAAGGAACCCAAGAGGAAGGCGCTCACATACGGCACCACCCCAGAAAGCATATACAAAAAAGCCATGACGAGTGTGTCTCTCCGTACAAAGCGAAAAGAATACCCCATAACAAATTTCAAGCTCCCCAAGTATTCTTTTATAACTTTCATCTAGTAGAGTTTGAGGCCAACAGCTTTTCTCACCTCTTCCATCTTCTTCTCGGCGCGGTCACGGGCAACCTCACCACCGCTCTTCAACACTTCAAGCACGGCGGCCTTATCTTCCTCAAGAGCCTGGCGCTTCTCGCGCATAGGACCGATGAACGCCTTAAGATCTTCAATGAGAAGTTCCTTCAACTTCTTGTACTGGCCCTTGTTCTCGGCATACATCACCTCAAGCTCGTTCTTGTTGCGCAGAAGCGCGTGGATGGCGTAGACGTTCGTCGGGATCTCCGAGCTGGAGTCCGTGACAATGCCCATGACAGCTTTTTCGATTTCTTCGTCAGTCGCAAAGAGCGGAATTGTATTGCCGTAGCTCTTGCTCATCTTCTGGCCGTCGGTACCAGGAACGGTTGCCACTTCCGTGACGATCATGGGTTCGGGAAGTTTAAAGGTTTCGCCAAAGGTGCGGTTGAACTTCTCTGCAATATCGCGCGCAATCTCGACATGCTGCTTCTGGTCTTGGCCAACGGGAACGATATCAGGATTCTGGATAAGAATATCTGCAGCCATGAGAACCGGGTAGTCGAATACCCCGACGTTAATCTCCTTAGTCTTGGCTTCGGCATCCTTGAAGGCGTGGGCGCGCATAAGATACGGCATGGTCGTGAGGCAGTTGAAGATCCATGCAAGTTCTGTCACCTGCGGCACGTCAGATTGCTTAAAGAGAGTAACGTTCTTCGGATCGAGACCAATGGCCATGTAGTCGAGAAGCACGCCAAGCGTCGCGCCCTCCATCTCTTCCCTATTCTGGACACTCGTGAGGGCGTGGAGGTCAGCTACGAAGACATAGCTTTCGTAATCATTCTGAAGGTCGACGAATTGCTTCATCGCGCCGAAATAGTTGCCGATGTGCGGCCGACCGGTCGGCTTCACCCCTGAGAGCAGAATCTTTTTTGACATGGGTTTATTTATAGTGAGCTTGTCGAATCTATCGTATCAAGAAAAGCCTTTGTTTGAAACGGTTTCTTCCCGTCTGCAGTACTTGACTTTAGCCACAAAAATGATATTATTAGGAGTAGACTGTTCTAAAAACTTCCAGAAGGAGGAATCTTGAAAAACCAGCGAAAGAGTCTGAACAAGGAAACGCTCAAGATCTACTGGGACCATATGCGGCCCTATCGACCACTCGTCGGCCTATGTGTCTTTGGGGTGAGTTTGTTAATCGGCGGCGATATCGCTTTCCCGATCATCTTCAAACACCTCATCGACATGCTGGCGGCGGCGGAAAGTAACAGGGGCGCACTCAACCTCAACGAGGTGTACCGCCAAATCATTCCTCTCGCAGGTTTGATGGCAGTGACACTTATGGGATGGCAGGTCGGCCTCGGTGCGCTCAACCGATTTGAAAGCCGGATGATGCGCGACCTGGTAAACACTTGTTTTGCCCACATGCACGCCCACTCTGCAAGATTCTTCGCTGATTCATTCGGCGGGGCTCTTGTCACACGGACGAACCGTTTCGTGAATGCATCCGAGCAAATCGTTGACCAGTTCATTCTGCATTTGGGCCAGACCGTAGTGAGAGTGATTCTCATTCTCGGTGTGCTCTTGTGGTACAACCAGGTACTCGGTACGATCTTCTTCATCTGGACCGTTCTTCTCGCTACCTTCAATTTCTTCTTCACGAAGTACAAATTGAAATATGACTTGGAGAAGGCGGAACTCGACACGAAGGTGACGGCACGTCTCGCTGACACATTCACGAATGCCCTTAACGTCAAATTCTTCGCCGCGGCAAAGCGCGAGCAAGAAGAATTCGAAAAACTCACCGACAAGCATCGCTTGGCACGATTCAAGGTCTGGAGTTTGGGGGTCGGCTACGATGGCATTCAGGGTGTCGCAATACGCACACTCGACATCGGCATGCTCGTCGTCGCAATCGGCTACTGGCATGCGGGCACGCTCTCCCTTGGCGATCTGATAATGCTCCGGTCGTATTTCTTCCAACTTGCCGATGGAATCAAGAATCTCGGCAAGAACGTCAGGATGATCTACGAGAACTTTGCGAACGCCAACGAAATGACGGAGATCCTCCTTACACCACACGAGGTGGTCGACAGAGAACACGCTGTCCATCTTCGCCCCGCGGAAGGAATCGTTGAATTCCGTACGGTTCAGTTCTCCTATACCCAAGGGAATCGGATCATCCTGCAGGACTTCAATCTGAAAATTAAAGCAGGAGAAAAAGTGGGAATCGTCGGCCCTTCAGGTGGTGGGAAATCCACTATTCTGAAAGTGCTCGCGCGCCTCCACGATATCCAAGGAGGGCAGATCCTCATCGATCATCAGGATATTGCGATGGTGACCCAAGAAAGTCTCCACCGCCATATCGCCTTCGTCCCACAAGACCCGGTGCTGTTCCATCGCAGTTTGATGGACAACATCCGGTACTCGCGCCCGGAAGCAACCGATGAAGAAGTGCTGCGGGCAGCTCAACTTGCTCACTGTCACGAATTCATCTCCTCGTTCCCTCAAGGCTACGATACGCTTGTGGGCGAACGAGGGGTGAAGCTCTCGGGTGGCGAACGTCAACGCGTTGCCATCGCTCGGGCTATCCTCATGGATGCTCCGATCTTGGTCCTCGATGAAGCAACGAGCAGTCTCGATTCCGAGTCTGAAGCCTACATCCAGGATTCACTCGAAAGATTGATGCGAGGCAAAACAGTCATCGCTGTGGCTCACCGCCTCTCTACGATTCAGAAAATGGATCGCATCGTGGTGGTGAAAGAAGGCCATGTTGTGGAAGAAGGCAAACACGACCTCTTGGTAAAGATCGAGAACGGCCATTACCAGAAGTTGTGGGGCCTCCAGTCGGCGGCTCATCAAACCATTCAGTAATAAACCAAATCGGTCACTAAACATGTTCAAAGAGCGCCTGACCAGCGCTCTTTTTCTTTGGTTTATTTCTTACTCCCCTTCTCCACCTTCCCGCCCGCGGCTTTGATAAAATTCGCATGCATCTTCGCGAGCTCTTTGGCAGACATATTGGCGAAGGCTTCTTCGGCCGCGTGAGAGTCGGCGCGGAAGACCTTGTCCTTCTCAAGTACTTCAGGATGTACTTGGAAGCACTTCTCATTCCAACCCAAGAGATAGAGCCCTGAGAGCGCGCTGACGCGAGAGAGCGCCACATACCCTTGGCCATACTCGAAGGTTTGTGAGAGGTCCATAACCGCCGCGTCCAAGCTCATCCCCTGGCTCTTGTGAACAGTGATCGCCCACGCGAGTCGAAGGGGCAATTGATTTATCCTGCCCAAAACCTTGCCACCATCCTCGACCACCCACTCGGCCGGCTCCACTTCGATACGCTTACCACTTATAAGCTTTACGACGGGAGCCTCGTGCGGCTCAAGCTCTACAACTTCGCCAAGAGAACCATTTACAAATCCCGCTTGGAAATTGTTCTTGGTGAACATGACCTTCGTTCCAACCTTAAGCGTAAGTGTTTCTGGCGAGAGGCAACCTTTCTTCAAAGCCTCAACGACAGTAGGCGCACCAGAGCTCACCATCTGGAAGAGGCGCTCCTTGCCTGGGAGCTTACGCAGTTCATCATCGTTCACTCGATTCACATCAACATTATGAGAAAAGAGACGCGGAATGCCGGGCGGAACCTTGGCCTGCGTGACGCGCCGTCGCTCAATGTGTTCGTGGTGGCCCTCCTCATACTCGTTCGCGCGGATGGCTGAGAGCACTTCAAGAAAGGCGTCGTCGTTCTGACGATGCTGTTCGGTGAGATAGCAATGAAGGAATCCCGCCTTCTCCCAAGAGAAAGCTTGGTACGCGAAGCGCCCACTCGACTCAGGCATAAGAGTGCTCTGACGCGAGGCTTCTTCATGAGTCACAACCGGCGGCAGTTGGAAGAAGTCTCCCACCAAGACAACCTGCAAGCCTCCAAAGGCCTCCTCACTCTGCTTCAACTCTCGGCACACAGCCTCTACCATCGTGAGAGTTGTGGGCGAGAGCATGGAAACTTCGTCGATGATAAGCACCTTCGCCGCTCCAACTCGCTTCACGACACGCTCATTCGTCGAAAGTTTGTCGAGGTCATACTCCGTGAGTGTGCGCTTGATCCCGATACCGCTCCACGAGTGGATCGTGAGCCCGCCAATGTGGGTTGCCGCAATCCCAGTCGATGCCGTGATCGCCGGCTCCACGCCACTCTCGCGCAGATAGCGTACGTATTCGTTAATCGTATGGGTCTTCCCACTCCCCGGCTCGCCCGTGAGGAAAACATTTGCTCCCGTCTTTAAAATATTAAGCGCTTCAGCTTGGGTCATGAACTCTCATTATCTCATGACCTCCGTTGATACGTGTTATTTTGACTTGCTCACGAGTTTCTCAAGCTTGGCAATATCTTTCTCAATCGCTTTCAACCCCGTAGCAAAGAAGCTTGGATCAGAGGTGTCGATGCCAATTTTCTTAAAGATGTCCTTCGGGCTCATAGAGGAACCGGCGGAAAGGAACTGTTCAATTTTCTTGATGTAGCTCGGATCAGCCCTCCACTTCTCAAAGAGCGCGCGGCTCACGAGCTGGCCGTAAGCGTATGAGTAGACATAGAAGAAGTAGCGAATGTGCGGCAAGCGGACGAAGAAGTATCCGTCGTCATCACTCATCTCAACAGCATCTCCAAGGAAAGTTTTGAAGTGTTTCTTCATAAGCTTGGCTATTTCAAGATGCGAGAGTGCGCCTTCTGCACGAATGCGAGTATGAAGCTCCGTCTCAAAGTTAAAGAGAGCAGTCTGGAGAAAGACCGTCGCAAGGTCGCCACTCACCCGATTGTGCAAGAGAGCGACTTGGTCCTTCTCATCCAGAGTCTTCTCAAGGTTCTCAAGAGCCACTTGTTCGAAGAACGTGCTGGCCACTTCGGCGACAGACATCGTGTAATCACGATAGTGGAATGGCTGTGAGCGGCTGAGCTCTGTATGGAACGCATGACCCATTTCGTGTGCCAATGTCTCAAACGATCGCGCGTCGTCGGTGTGGTTCAACAGAATATACGTCGGCATATCTCCACCCCCTGAGCAATAACCACCACTGCGTTTACCCTTACGAGGATAGACGTCGATCTGCCCCTTCTCGAGATACGACTGAAGAATAGCTGGGTACTTCGGGTCCACCTCTGCGAAGCTCTGCAACACCAGTTCACACGACCGGTCGAAGGGAAACTTCTGCTTCACATCCCCCATTTTCACATTGCGATCTTGGAAAGAAATTTTCTTCTCTTTCTGGAGCTTAGCCTGGAGCTTGAAGAATCGGTGACTGATACTGAAGTTTTTAGAAACAAGAGCCATAAGATTCTCGACCGTCTTCTCATCATTCTCATAACTCTCAACCGTCGCACTGTATGGCTTCTTGTATCCGCGACGTTCATCCATCACCTTCTTATAGGTCACAATGGCGTTAATTTCTGCTTCGGCAAAGTGGGCCACAGACTTCACCTTTTCGTTCACCAAATCATTCAAAATCTTTCTTTCCGCCTTTGGCAAATCACTCAAGATGGCTGTCGCCTTAGAGACCGGCATGTCTTCGCCCTTATAGTGCACCACTTGGCTATTGAGGAGTTTGCTTTGACCATTGGTCCACGAAGTCATCGCCGGCTGTGATAAGAGGCTTGCGAGTTGCTCCTCACCCTCGGGCAAATGATGCTTCGCTCCTTGAAACAGTACCTTGAGCATATAGGCGTAGTCCTTAAGCAAAGGATCTACAAGATATGCTTTCTGCTTAGCCCCTGGGACCTGACCGATCCCCAGTTTGAAAAATTTATTCTTGTTCCCCGCGGTCACGATGCGCTCGCGAACTTGCGTGAGTCTGGCCTGTATCTTCTCATCTGCCGAATTAAGGTGATTTTTATAATTAAAGTAGATCCACGGCTTATTATCTTGTCCTGTGCGCAAGAGGGCTTCATATGCATCAAGAGCTCGCTCCAACTTCTCCGGCGTACTCGTGAAGTCTTTCCCTTTATATTTCTTTTCAAACGCGGCGGCGGCCTTTTCCAATGCCTTGATATCCGCTTCAATCTGCGGGTCAGTATCGCTCTTATAGAGAAGCTTGAGGTTCCATGTATCTTTCATATATTGAATATTAGAGCCCCTGCTTCTTAAGTTCTTCAACAATCTTTTTCTGCTCTTTGTTTAACTTCTCTGGCATCTCCACCAAGATTCTCACATACAAGTCCCCTCTCTTGCCTCGCGCTTCATCGAAGGGAACGCCCTTTTCTTTCACGCGCAAGATTGTGCCGTGCTTGGTGCCTCCCGGGACCTTGAGAGTGATCTCGCCATCGAGGGTCACAAGTGTCCGCTCGCTGCCCAAAAGAGCTTCGGAGAGGAGCACCTTGAGATCCATGATGAGATTGTAACCCTCCTTGCGAAGATGCGGATGCGGACGAACATGGACCTTCACATAGAGGTCACCAGATGCACCACCCTCAAGCGTCTCGCCCATGCCTGTGAGACGCACCATCTGGCCATTCTCAATACCAGGCGGAACGTTGATAGAAACCTCCTTCTGCTTCACGAGCTTCGAGTTAATGGCGACCTTACGCGCAACGCCAAAGATCGATTCGTGGAATGTAAGTTCAATATCGACCTGGATGTCACGACCACGACGCATCCTTCTCCCTCCAAAGATAGAAGAGAGAATGTCGCTCAAGTCCCCATTGTCGAAGCCGCCATTACTAAAGCCTGAGAAGTCGAAGCCGAAGCCATTTGGATCGAATCCCTGCGAACCGCCCCCGGCGGATCGAGAACCAGCGGATCCAAACTGGTCATACTGCGCGCGCTTCTCCTTGTCGGAGAGAACGCTGTACGCCTCAGAAGCTTCTTTGAACTTCGCCTCATCACCACCCTTCTTGTC
>CAZBQU010000018.1:0-10052 GCA_964494215.1 uncultured Candidatus Saccharibacteria bacterium
TCCAGAGGGTGACGTCCTACCATTAGACGAATCGGCAATGTGGTTACAATACCCTAGATTTCGAACGTTTTCAATATGAATTCGAGTATAATACGAGGTCATGAAATCCCCCACTCACGCTTCCGTAAAGCGCTTTACCGATGGGTATTAAGGCCGTGGCGCTCATGCTAAAATAGTTCCCATGTTTAACCGCTTGGTACTTGAGTTGCATGTCCTTCAGGGAGAAGGACGCATCCATAAAACGCTCACGACACGCCTCTGGGTGCTCTTTGGGATCGCAAGCGTCTTTGGGCTTATTACGCTTGTAAACTTATTCCTCCGCCCGGCAAGCTACGCCATCGCCTTCCTCGTGTTCCTCGCGGGGTTCATCTTGGGCTACCACATCTTCTTCCGCATGAGCGCGATCGAATGGAGCGAAGCAGAAGAAGTAGTGAAGGTCTCGCGCACAGACACGGTCGGCTACGCCTCCTTGGCTCTCTACGCTCTCTATGAGCTCATGCTCCACACCCTCCTTCAGAACCTCTTCCCCACCTCCTCCGCTATCTATGTCTTGACCGGTATCTTCGGCGCTCTCTTGGGGCGAGCCATTGGCACAATTTTTGAAATTCACAGCGTTTACCGCGTCACAAGAACGGCGCACGCAGATGTAGAAGCGCATATCGAGCAAGTGGCCAAAGAAGAAGCTCACGCAGAACGCGTAGCCGAGCACATGAGCGCGCTCGACGGGTAAAGAATGCTGTTGACAACTCGACGACAAAAAACGCTATAATGGCGGCACACCTGCCATGCGCATACTGATCGTCGAAGACGATGAGGACATCCGCAAGATGCTTGTAAAGAATTTGAAAGCTGAGTCTTTTGCCGTCGATGCCACTGCCGACGGCGAGCGAGGCTCCTTCCTCGCCCGCACCTCAGAATACGACCTTATTATATTGGACTATCTCCTCCCCAAGAAAGATGGTGGTGAGATTTGTACCGAACTGCGCGCGTGCGGGAAAACTATGCCCGTCCTCATCCTCTCGGTTAATGCCACGCCAGAGGAGAAGATCCGCCTCCTCAACCTCGGAGCCGACGACTATATGACGAAGCCATTTTCGTACGCCGAAGTCGTGGCTCGCATCCGCGCCCTTGCGAGGCGCCCTCGGCACCAAGAGCCCTCCGTGTTGCGTGTGGGATCTCTTACAGTGAATCCTTCAAACCAAGATGTCTTGTGGCGCAAGCGCCAGATTTATCTCACAAGGAAAGAGTTTGCTCTCTTGGAGTATCTTGTGCGCCACCCAGGCGAAGTGCTCAGCCGCGGGATGATCATGGAACATGTCTGGGATATGGAGAGCGACCCTTTTTCAAACACTGTCGAAGCGCACGTCTTTAACCTCCGCAAGAAGCTTTCTCTCAACAAATGCCAGTGTATCTACACTGTCCCTGGCCGAGGCTACCGGTTGGAAGTTCACCCCTAACCTATGCAGACCCTCTACCACACACTTCGTTCTCTGGTAGTAAGGGTCATTCGCTTCCTCACACGCAGGCTCAGTCGAAGTCGAAGACGTGAGAAGATCCGCGAACTCTATCGCTTCGCAGCTTTCGGCAAACTCTCGGCTGGTCTCTTCCACGACCTGATGAATCCGCTCACCGCGGTCAACCTCGCGATCTCAGACGTGGCGGCTCGAGCTCGAGGCAAGACGAAACTTTCCCGCTCACTCTCGCTTGCACTCCAAGCGAGCAAGCGTATGGAGCGCTTCATGAGCGCACTCCGCACGCAGATGAAATCCGGCGGAGTGGCGAAACGCTTTTCTCTCAACACTGAGACGGAAGAAGTTTTGGCTCTCTTCCAGTATCAGGCGCGGGAAGCTCGCGTGGCGCTCCATTTCCAAGCCTCAAGAGAAATTTTCCTTACCGCACACTCCTTCAAGTGGAACCAAATTGTCTGCAACCTCGTAAGCAACGCACTTGAAGCATACGAAGGCACGCGCGTCACCACTCGCGTCGTGAAGATCACCCTTGAGGAGGAAGCGGGGCAGATCCTTTTCGCAGTTGCCGACCATGGTGCAGGAATTACTCCAGACGTGGGCGAGAGGATTTTCCGACCCTTCTTTACCACAAAGGTGACGGGCACGGGACTCGGCCTCTCTACGAGTAAAGATCTTGTCGAGAAGGATTTCCACGGAAGTATCCGCTATTCCTCGAGTCCCGAGCATGGCACGACCTTCCACGTAAAGATCCCCATCTCTCCATGACTCTCAGGAGATGGGCGTCATATTTCTACCCGTGTTCCGTCTACCCTAGCGTTAGCTCTATAAAATAAAGAACATGCTTACCACCATTGCTGTTGTCTTGCTTATCCTCTGGCTCTTGGGCTTCATCACGTCCTATACCTTGGGCGGGTTCATCCATGTTCTCCTCGTCGTAGCGATTGTCATGATCCTCGTCCGCCTTATTCGCGGTGAGAGTCCGATCTCATAGGGGAGATACAAAAACAACCCCCAATTGGGGGTTGTTTTTGTATCTTAGACTTTGAGATAACGTCTGATCGCAAGCATGCTCGAGAGCGCGCCAATGAGGACGCCGGAGACGAGGATGATCCAGGCAATTTCCAGGAAGTGACGTAGGTAGTAAGAGAAGAGATTGAAATTGGTAAAGAAGCCCGTGGTCGCTTCGCCTAAGTAATAGGTTGCTGGCAGGAAGATAAGGAGAGCGAGAATGGCCGCCACGACGCCATAGATCACACCCACGACGATGAAGGGGCCTTGGATGTAGCCGGTCGAAGCGCCGACGAGACGCATCACACTAATCTCGTCCTTGGCAATGTAGATCGTAAGGCGAATGGTGTTAAAGGCGATAAGCATGGAGATTGCCGCCATAAAGAGAGTGAGTCCGAAGCCCAAATTGTCCGCCGAGCGGATGATGGCAGTAAGGCGGTCGATGGCCGTCTTGTTCTGGAAGTAGTTCACCCGGTCGATGATCGTAATACCCGAGTTCGAAAGGGCGCTGTCACTCTCAAGGAATTCGGCGACGGAAGCATATTGAGAAGGGTCGCGGGCCTTCACGTTCAAGACAGCGCCCAAAGGATTCTCACCAAGCTCGTCCAAAGCAGCGAGGATAGATTGGTCGTTCGCGTGACGCTCCTTAAACTGGTTCAAGGCTTCTTCCGGGGAAACATGGGTCACGAGGAGCACTTCTGGCAAAGATTCGAGAGAGTGCTTGATATTTAACACATCTTCTTCCTTGGCGGTTGTGACGAAGCTCACGTTCACGTCAATCTTGTCGCGCAATTCCGCAAGCGACGTGTCGAGAAGAGCGCTCCCCAAAGAGATAGCCCCGATCGTAATGAGAGTCACAAGCATAACCAAGACAGAAGCGGCCGAGACCGTGCCGTTGCGCCAGAAGTTGAAGAAGCCCGTGCGGGTAATGCGCCTCAACTTGGTCCAGAGCTGTTCTTTTTGTGTCATAGATTAAATAAAATATTTGCCACTCCTGTCGTCTCGAACGATCCGCCCTCTTTCCATAGCGATCACGCGGCGACCTAAGGAGTCGATAATCCCCTTGTTGTGTGTCGTGAGTATGACGGTCGTACCAAGGTCGTTAATACGCTTCAAGATCTGAACGATGTCATACGTGTTCACCGGGTCGAGGTTCCCCGTCGGCTCGTCGGCGATGATAATGTCGGGCTCATTCACGAGCGCGCGAGCAATGGCGACGCGCTGCTTCTCGCCGCCGGAGAGCTCCTTAGGGAAGTTCCAGATCTTTGGCATGAGGTCGACGAGCTCCAAGACGTGCGGGACATCTTGCTCGATCTCTTCGTCGGTCTTACCAGAAACCTCCATCGTAAAGGCGATATTCTCGTAAATAGTTTTGTTCGGGAGGAGGCGGAAGTCTTGGAAGACCATACCAATGTCGCGGCGGAATTGGTCAATGTCTTTCTTGCCCAAATCGCTTACGTTTGCCCCCTTATATGAGATGACGCCCGAGGTCGGCTTTTCTTCGCCTAAGAAAAGTTTAAGGAGCGTCGTTTTGCCGGCACCAGAGGGTCCGACGATGGAGACGAATTCGCCTTGCTCGATACTGAAGCTCACATCGTCTACCGCGACGGAGTCATCGGGGTAGCGTTTAGATACGCGGTCGAAAAGGATCATAACCCGTTTATTTTAACATACATTACGCCGACGCACGCAACCCCGGCCTCTTCTCCGTGTGGTAAAATATCGCTCATGAACACGAAGCACACATATATTGCCGTCGGTCTGGGGGTCGTCATTGTTATTGGCGCGTTTCTCCTCCCTTGGAAAACGTATTTCTCCTTTATGAGCACCCCGGGCACAGCGACAACAAGCGTGACAGGTGACCCAACCGGAGGAATCTCCTTCGGCGCGCCCTCCTTCACTTCGCTCACGACATTAAAGGATGCCCCAGCGATCGCACAAGCTTGGGATGTTTTCCAGCGCTACATTGCCGCAGCCAAAGCCCACGACCTCCCGACCCTCACCTCGCTCTCCTACCAACTCTCACCGACCTGCACGGACGTGGCACGTCGAGAAGAATGCTACGGCCTCATGGACAGCGTTGTCTTCTTTACGAGCGACCTCAATCAATCTCACTTCACCCATGTCGCCTACGATGACAAGCAGACCGTCATCACGACTGATTACATCCAACTTCCAGGAGCAACCGCTCTTATTAAAACCGTTTTCTACTTTGTCCGCGACACACCGACCCACACGAAGTTCCTTGGCGTGCGCTTCTGCGTCGGCGAAGAAACTGATCCCAAGCAATGCATTGATACCGATCCTGCGACGCGCGATAGTAACGGAGACGGCTGGTGGGATGACGTGAAGGAAATGATGATGCACTAGCATACAAAAACGGCCCCTGAGGGGGCCGTTTTTGTATGTACATCCACTCACGTTATACGCGGATGGATGTGCGGGTCTCCATTCTAAGGAGACGGCGGAGCTGTTCCAATCCACGGCTAATTCTCACCGAGATCACGTTCGCTGATTCGCCCAAAACTTCAGAAATTTCTCGCGGCTTCATCTCTTCGACACAGCGGAGATATACAGCTCGACTGTATGGCTCAGGGAGCTCCTTAATCTTCCTTACGAGGAAGGCAGCTTCGACATTGTGCTCGACATTGTCGCTACTTGCTGGCTGGAAGTGCGCGAGGCCCTGATCTTCGGCGTGTTCCATGAGCTTTTCAAGCGAGAAGGATTTCTTCTTGCGATACCAGTCGATGACGACGTTGCGAGCAATGGTAAAGAGGAAGGTGCGATGGTTCTTAATCTCCTTGTCCTTATTCATCGTCTTCCAGAACCTCATGAAGGTATCTTGGGTGAAGTCGAGGGCCACTTCTCTATCGGAAGTCCGGAGCAAACAGAAACGGAAAATTGCGTCGGCTTCTTTCTTGTAAGTTTCCTTAAATGCTTCTTCGAGTAATGCCAAACTGTCTCGCACCGCACGAGAGGTGCGTGTTGTCATAATGAGAGGCGTACAATACGCCAAAACTAACTGATAAAGGTTACGGACTATTCACAAACCTTTAGAGACAGTCAATTCTGGCTTATCGGATGGCGGTCAATTACGTCAGTCAGTCGTTCAGAGGTAGAAAACGGTACACCCATAGTATACACCAAAACAGTGCGGCCAAGAAGGCCACACTGTCCATATTGTGTGTCTTAACGCAGAGAGTCTTAGTCACTCAAATCCCCTTCAGCGGTGGCACTCGCGTTGAAGTTGGCCTTCAAGACGCGATGCATCTCGGCAGCGAGCATGGCTGATTCAGAAGCGTTGAAGGTAGGGTTTGCGGATGTCCCTGCCGCCTGCACGGAACCAACGAGACGAGAGCGCATAGCGCTATCAATCGCCACCTTCATCTCGGTTTCTACTTTGTCATGGTTATCGATAGTGAGGAAGGAGTACCACGGGTAATCCACTTCTACTTCACCATTCGCATGAGCGCGAGCTGAAACGGTGAAGGTGACAGGAAGAAGCGCCAAGAAACGGCCACTCTCTTTATATTTCACTTCCACTCGATCTTCTGCAAAGTTCATACCCTCGACGCGCTCATCGGTGCGGATAGCGGTGCGAGCATACGCGCGCAAGTCATTGCTTGTACTGACGCCCGAAGCACTCACAGCAACGCCACTCTCAGTATCGGCACTTCCTTCTACGTCATCCATGGAGTCACGGGCAACTTCAACTTCCACACCCACCGTTGTCTCCACGCTCGAAGAACTACTCGTACTGGAAGCGGAACCACCAATGTTCAAATCAAGTGTCGCCGCGAAAGCCGCTGGGCTGAAGGCAAGCACTCCCGCGAGAGCGAGGGCTGGCAAGGTAGAGGTGTAGTGTTTGCTCATACGTTATATTTTAGGAATTAAATAAGAGGTCGCGAGACCTCATGGGTGTTGACGTATAGCGGGAGTGTTCCTTTCTAGTCTAGCGAATGCACGCAGCAAAGAGGCAGTATGGTGGCACACGTCCCACGACGCGACCGTCAGGACATATTTCCGTATCAGCAGCGCACGACCAACTACCCTCAGGCGGCACATCGCTCTCACGGTTATGCAAAACTGCAAAGCGCGAGAGCAGGGCAAAAAGGAGAAGAAGGATAGTCCCAATGATAATCGTATGGGCATCAACTTTCATGAGATATGTATTATTTAAATCTCACCGGCACCCTAATCTCCGCGTCGTGTTCCGGTAAGCCTGAGGGATTATCTTTCTCAAAGACGAGTGTACCCGTCGCTGTCGTGGAAGTGGCGAAGGTAAGTGTCCCGACAAAGGGCACGAACTCGGTCGTCATCCAATCCTCTCGAGCTTGGGCAGCCACAACACCAAGTTCTCTCCCGTTGCCATCGAGAATTCTCACCGGAAAGCTCGCTTCAAAATACCAATTACCGCGCGCTTTACCAGAAACTGTAAGCGGGCTCGTGACGAGCGCACCCTCGAGCGGGGCCATGACCTCAATCATATCGGAGGAAGTGGTCGTGGCCGTCCCCACAGGAAGAGCCTCGGGAGCAAGGCGACTTGTCCACCACAGAAAAGCTCCTCCCACGAGAAGGATGAGTGCGACGAACGTCCATTTTGCCCAAGTGGTCATAAATATAAGTATACCAAT
The DNA here is from genome assembly GCA_964494215.1 of uncultured Candidatus Saccharibacteria bacterium. Taxonomy (GTDB): domain Bacteria; phylum Patescibacteriota; class Minisyncoccia; order Phycocordibacterales; family Zambryskibacteraceae; genus UBA5004. The sequence goes on from CAZBQU010000018.1 coordinate 7,112, forward strand.
AAATAAAGGGCGGAGAATAAATCTCCGCCCTCTCGTGATCATGATTTACGTTTTTTACCCAATCGCTCCTTGATGTTGGCTTGGGCAAAAAGAGCTTCAAAAGCCCCCTCCTCCTGGTTAGGAGAAATATCCTTCACCCACACTTGGCTTGCGCCGCAGGTCGCCGACAAGATGACCCGGCTACCATCAGCGTAGAGGATCGGCTCACCCGTCGGGTACTGCACGATGTAATTCCTCATCGTAGAAGTGAGCTTGTCGACAATCACTTGAGCTTCCGCTTCCGTGTGCCCTGGAAGCCAGATGAGGAATTCGTCGCCGCCCTTGCGTGCAACACGGTCCTCACTCCTGATGCATCCTCGAATGCATGAAGCGAGCCCAGAAAGAACGCAATCACCAGCAGCGTGCCCGATGAGGTCGTTCACTAGTTTCAAGCGGTCAACGTCGGCCATGACAAGCGAGAAGACTTTCGGATAATGCTCCTTATCTTGCCGGCCTTCAGCTTCCACAGGGTGGTAGTGAGTGGTGGCAAGTTCCAAATCACGGATGACGCTCGGCCGAAAAGATTGGAATCGTTCGAACTTGGTCAACCCGTCGGGTTCACTGAGAACGCGCGAAACAAACTCCGGCGAAGCGTACTGGATGATCGCATCCCAATCCTTGACCGGCTTCTCCAAAACCAGGAGAGCTCCGGCCCGTCTTGCGAGTGAAATGAAAGCTTCTGTGACACTCACCCCAGTTACGACGATGCTGATGGCGCGAAAAGAGAACTTATCTCTCACCCATTCCAAAACCTGGAAACCGCTCTCATTCGAGTTGTTTCCAAGCTTCATATCAGTAATCACCACTATGGGCCCACTGATGCTCTCAAGCGCCGTCGTGGCTTCATCGTAGCTTGCAGCAGCTACAAAAGGGTTCCCGGCTTTCATTTCGAACCAGAAACGCCCTAGATTAAGAATTTCCTGGTCGTCGTCCACCATGAGGACGGTCGGTTTTTCTCTCATGACTACCTCCGTAGTCTCAATGGGGTGCTATTTGCCTGTCTTTCAATATACGAATTTATGTGTCTTTGTAAACCGCAACAATAGAAAAACGTTGTCTAGAGTACGGCGTGCGCCAAACCGAGGTTTACGACCTCTTCATTCGGGAGAGGCCACCCTTGCGGCCAGCTTCACGACCACTTTCGGAATCGAACTGGTTTGCATTGCCGCTCGCGTGAGCTGCTTTGCCACCTCTGGAAGCGATTTCACGCTGCTTCTCAGGATCCATGCCTGCGAAACCGCGTCCGCTCGTGTCGCGTTCCTCGTTGTTCATAGCCATACGTGTAGTTATTAGTTATGAGCCAATAAAGTATCCCGGCCGGGTACAAACTTGGTTAACGATGCGCGACACATCATCTTACGAGAAATATGTGGTCTAATCTTTCTCCTGCCGAAGGAGAGGAGCGAGCGCCGAAGCAATACGTTCGGCCATGAGCGCGTATCCCGCGTCATTGGGGTGAATAGCGTCGACTGACATCATCGTAGGAACACCATAAATACCTCGCAGCATATCTGGCGCGTATGCGACACCTTCTTTCTTTGCTAACGCGTCAAAATATTCCCGATCACGATTCCCCGCCACGTTCGACGCAAGGCCAAGAAGAAGTACCTTGGAACCTGCTTTCTTCAAGCCATCGATAATGAGAGTCAAATTTTGAAATGTTTCCTCGGGAGGAACACCGCGGAGGAAGTCGTTGCCACCCAGAAGCACAATAGTGACATCCGGCTTCTCAGCAAGCACGGCCGGCAATCGCTTCAGGGCGTCTGCCGTCGTGTTCCCACTCACACCAAAGTTCATGATAGGAGTCTTCAAACTCTCTGAGACTCGCGCGACATAACCGCCAGACTCCGAACCCACCCCAACCGTCAAACTGTCTCCGAAGGCTACGATTGTCTTTGCTTCGGCGACGGCGGTGTTCGGGCCCATGAGCTTAAAGAAAGCCATGGGGTCGATAGAGATCCCACCGATACGAATGGTGAGGTGAAGATGGGCGCCCAACACATAGCCCGTATCCCCCGAGAGCCCGACAAGTTCTCCACGCTCGACATGTTGCCCGACAACCACAGAAATCTTCGAGAGATGCATGTAGATAGAAAGCACTCGAGCCCCATGGTCAACAGCGATTACGTTGCCATAATTTCTTAGGAAGCCGGTATACGCCACGACACCCGCGTTAATTGCAGAGACCTTGGTGCCCACCTTGGCGCGAAAATCAGTACCCTTATGAGCCAGAGTAGAAGCTCCTGTCTCTCGACTATAACCATACACATCGGTAATGACGGGCGCGGCCAATGGATATGCAAAAGGCTTGCTCCAGAGTTTCGTATCCGTCACGGGAATCGCACTAATAATCTTCCCTTCTTCGACAAGCGTATTGATAAGTTCCTTCTCACTCTCGGGCGTGTTGCCACCAAGAGTCTCTGGAATACCAAGAGGTGCTGTGTCGATCTTTCTCACCCCAACATTCACCTCGAGAGTTTGTGTGCTTCCGTCCACAAATGTTGCGCGGAAAGGATACGTCCCTGGTTCTTGGCGTAGATCAAGTCCCACCAACGCCGTCGCTTGACCACTCTCCATAAAGACCGGGAGCTTCTGGCCGTTGAAAGCAAGAGTCTCCACCTCCTCCGCGCTCTTGGTCCCCTCAATCGAGATGCGCACAGATTCGCCCTGGATAGGCGCACGAGGCGTCACCGTGAGCGCCCTTACCACAGGTGTCGTTGTTGCCACCGGCGCCGCGAGTTGCTCCTCATGTGACGAGGGATAACTTAAGTACACCGCAAGGAGAGCTAACGCCACCACACCGAGAGTGAATTTTTTCATGAGAATCTTATTCGGGTTACCCGACAGGGATTCGAACCCCAATTAAAGGCTTCAAAGGCCTCTGTCCTACCATTAGACGATC
>CAZBQU010000019.1:0-2601 GCA_964494215.1 uncultured Candidatus Saccharibacteria bacterium
TCACTCTTGTCAAGCTGGGCAATATGTGGCTCAAGAGAGGCGGATTTCCAATATAAATAAAGCGGGCCCCCTTGCGAGGGCCCGCTTTTGGTAACCAATCAGCTGTTGTGGTAAGGAGCGGCGAATGAGCGAAATGGCTTACCTCATAGAGGTACCTCCATCATGGATCGGTTAATCGGCCGGAGCACACGGCTCCGAGGGACGAGGCCTGAATTAACGATACTCCTCCCCTTACAAAGAAGCAAGAATTATTTGCCGAGGAGGGCTTGGATACGCTCCTCAACCGGCGGATGGGTCATGAAAAGCTTGGCGATAGCACTTGTCTTCGCTCCAAAAGGATTCGCGATGAAAAGATGCGCAGTAGCATTGGTGGCTGTCCGCATGGGCGCGCCGTGCATAGAAATTTTCCGGAGCGCACTCGCAAGACCTTCAGGATATCGAGTGAGAAGTGCGCCGGAAGCATCGGCAAGGAACTCTCGCTTGCGTGAGATGGCGAGTTGGATCAACGTTGCCGCAAGTGGAGCGAGGATAGAAACGACAAGTCCGATGATAAGCATGATGCCATTTCCTCCTTCTTCCCTATCACGTCTCCCACCGAAGAAGGTCGAGTGGCGAAACATGTCAGACAAAATAGCGATGAATCCCACGAGCACCACGACGACTGTTGAAAGGAGCATGTCACGGTTACCGATGTGCGAGAGTTCGTGGGCGATGACACCTTCAAGCTCTGTTTTGTCGAGAATGGCGAGAAGGCCGGTCGTCACACAGACGACGGCATGTTCCTTGTCGCGGCCAGTGGCGAAGGCGTTGGGAGCTGCGTCTTCCACAACGTAGAGCCGAGGCATCGGTAACCCAGCTGTGATAGAGAGGTTCTCAGTCGCGTTCCAGAGGTCAAAGTACTCGGCGCGCGTTGCAGGCTTCGCCTTGTGGAGCGTGAGAACTATTTTGTCCGCGTACCAATACGAGAAGACGTTGAGAAGAAGCGCGAAGATAAAGGCTCCATACAGGATACTAGGATTACCCTGAACCGTGGCGAAGACATAGCCCACGACCACAATAAGCGCGAAGAAGAGGGACATGAAGCCCCATGTCTTCCACGAGTTCTCTGTTTGGTACGTGTAGAGAGTCGACATTAAAACTGGACCTTCACAGGTTCACGTTCTGCTTCACTTTCGAGCTGGAAGAATTCCATCTTCGAGATGCGGAAGAAATTGGCGATGATGTTGCCAGGGAAACTTTCAACCTTCGTGTTCAAGTCGCGGACATTTGTGTTGTAGAAACGACGAGCAGCTTGGATCTTATTCTCGGTGTCAGAGAGTTCATTCTGAAGGTTCAAGAAGTTCTGATTCGCCTTAAGGTCAGGGTACGCTTCCGAAACGGCAAAGAGAGATTTGAGGGCGCCGGAGAGCATGTTCTCGGCCTGACCTTTTTCCGTTAACGTACCGGCGTTCATAGCGGCTGCACGAGCCTTGGTGACGTTCTCGAACGCGGAGGCTTCGTGGAGAGCATAGGCCTTCACAGTGTTCACCAAGTTCGGGATGAGATCGTAGCGGCGCTTGAGTTGCACATCGATATCGGCCCACGCCTCCTTGCCGCGGTTGATGAGGCTAATGAACGAGTTGTACGCAAAGATAGCCCAGAGCACAAGCACAGCTACGATGATTGCAATGATGGTGATGAATGACATAAGGGTATTTTAACACAAGTCTAGGAGAGAGGCTGGGGTGAGGTTGTCTCCTCTTCCGCAATGGCAACTTCGGTCGTGAGAAGCATGGCCACAGCGGAAGCGGCGTGCTCAAGAGCGGCGCGAGTAACTTTGACCGGGTCGATAATGCCTTCTGCAAACATATCTTCGACATACGTATCAGTAAGAGCGTTGTAACCCGATTTCTCTTCTCCATGCATGACGGCGTGCACGACAACTCCTTCATCCTTCCCGACATTGCGAGCAATCTGGCGCAGCGGTGCTTGGAGAGCTTCAATGAGCACCTTGTATCCCATGGCGAAGTCGTTCTCCTTAGTCGACGCAAAGGCTTCCATCATCTTTTGGGAAACTTTGGCGAGCGCAGCGCCGCCGCCCATGACAATCCCTTCAGCAATAGCAGCCTTTGTTGCGTTCACGGCGTCTTCGATCTTCAATTTCAAATATTTCATCTCAGTCTCCGTGGCGGCACCAACCTTGATAACCGCGACCCCACCAGAGAGCTTGCCGATGCGCTCATCAAGCTGCTCCTTCTCATACTTACTCGTAGCGGCGGTGCGCTGTGCCTTGAGCGCCGTCACTCGAGCTGATACCGCAGCGCGTGTCCCCTTGCCTCCCACAATCGTCGTCGTGTCCTTGCGAGAGACAATACGAGCGGCTCGACCGAGGACACTGAGATCCGCTTTTTCGAACGTAAGACCAGTGTCATCTGAGATCACCTTCGCCCCGACGGTCACGGCGATATCTGCCAGATAGTCCTTCTTCTTGTCACCGAAGCCAGGCGCCTTCACCGCGAGGATATTGAAGGAACCACGAAGCTTGTTCAAGACAAAGGTCGTGAGCGCTTCTCCATCAACATCGTCGGCGATAATAACGAGATCCTTCTTACCTGTCGCCGC
>CAZBQU010000019.1:2701-9868 GCA_964494215.1 uncultured Candidatus Saccharibacteria bacterium
GATTCCGCCGAGATCGTCGCCGCCTGACGGATTTCTTCGTCGGTCTTGGTTGGTTTGGCAAGCTTTTTCAAAGCCTCGACCGCGTCCCTGGTCGCCGCTTCGATACCTCGGCGCATCTCCATAGCGTTCACGCCGGCTGCGGCCTTCTTGAAGCCGGCTTCCGCCAAGGCTTGTGTGAGAACGACGGAGGTCGTCGTGCCGTCGCCAGCAACGTCGTTGGTCTTCCCGGCCACTTCCTTCACAATTTCTGCTCCCATATTTTCGAACTTGTCGGCAAGCGTGATATCGCGAGCAATCGTCACACCATCGTTCGTAATTGTCGGAGAGCCATACCCCTTGTCGAGCACGACGTTCCTCCCGCGAGGGCCGATCGTGATCCGCACAACGTTTGCGACAGCATCGATACCACGTTTGAGTGCCTGTCTCGCCTCTTCTCCATGCAAAATCTTTTTCGCCATATTTATTGAATGATCGCGAGCACGTGCTCCATCTTTAAGAGATACAGTGCTTCGCCGTTTACCATCACCTCATCGTAGGCGTACTTACTAAAGAGGATTCGGTCACCAACCTTTACCTTCTTGCTCTCACCGACAGCAAGTACGAGCCCTTGAGCCGACTTTTCTTCACTCATGGATTCGGGAAGCACGAAACTAAATTTCTTCTTCAATCCACCTTGAGCGAGTTCCATTTCTGTAAATGGCCGGACGAGGACACGTTCACCGAGCGGAATCACTTTCTGCTTCGAGACACTCTTCCGTTTGCTCGAGTTCTTTTTCATTGGCCAAAATTGTATAGAAATGGATGCGCAAGTCAATGTTTGCCCCGAAGACATGATTGGAGTATCATGTTCCGGTATCCCTTATGGCATATCTGCCTTACATTCAGGTCATCTTGAGCATCTTGCTCATCGCCGGAGTCCTCCTCCAGCGCTCAGAAACGAATCTCGGCACCGGCTTCGGCGGAGACGGGTCTTTCGGCACGCGCTTCACGCGCCGTGGCTTCGAGAAATTCCTCTTCAACATGACACTTGTCATCGCCATTCTCTTTGCCGCTTCCGCTCTGGCCCCGCTTCTCGTCCGCTAATTCTCTTCCCGCTTTCGGGACTCTCGCATGAATTATCAAGATCTCCGGGCGCTGCTTCGCCGGCGCTATAGCCTCCCCAAGGAACGTGCCGTCCGTCGGACGATACAGTCCTTCACTCTCGCTGAACGCGCGGTCTTTACCGTCTGCGCAACGCTCTTTATCCTTTCTGGACTCATTCTCTTGTGGGATGTTTCCGAGGCCTATCTCGTGAGCGTACCGACGGAAGGTGGCACACTCACAGAAGGAGTGGTGGGTAACCCACGCTTCTTGAACCCCGTCCTCGCGCTCTCGGAAGCAGACAAGAACCTCACCGCCCTTATCTATTCTGGACTTGTACGCATCACCCCAGAAGGCAAGATTGAAAACGACCTTGCCCTCTCCATCGAGATTTCAGAAAACCTTCTCACCTATACTGCACGCCTGAACCCAGAAGCTCATTTCCATGACGGCACATCAGTTACGGCAGATGACGTCGTCTTTACTGTGGGCAAAATTACAGATCCACTCATCAAGAGCCCCCGCCGCGGTAACTGGGAAGGCGTCACCATCACCAAGGTCGATGACCTCACCGTCACCTTTACATTAAAGAAGCCGTACGCTCCGTTTATCTACAACCTCACGATCGGTATCTTGCCGCGCCATATTTGGAAGAACGTCACCGCCGATGAATTCTCCTTCAGCCAATTCAACACATTGCCCGTCGGTTCTGGCCCGTACCAATTACATAGGGTTGAGCGTAATGAAGGAGGCATCCCCGACTATTACGAACTGACTCCCTGGCAGGAAACCTCCGACCGCGAAGCTTTCTTAAAGAATCTCGTCTTCCGTTTCTATCCATCAGAAAGCATGCTCATTGACGCCTATAACAGCGGCGACATTGAGAGTGTGGCGGGCATCTCACCTGAACGCTTGGGCGAACTCGAAGCGCAGGACCGCCAAGTGATTGACTCACCTCTTCCTCGCATCTTCGCCGTCTTCTTCAACCAAAGCCGCTCTAAAGTGCTTCAGAACAAAGCCGTGCGCCAAGCCTTGAACCTCACTGCGCCAAGAACCGAGATTGTTCAAGAAGTCTTTGATGGATTCGCCACTCCGATCAACAGCCCGTTGCCGGCCGGACTCTATCCATGGACAACGTACGTGGCCTCAAGCACCTTAGCTGAGAACTTAGAGGCAGCTCGCCTCATCCTCGCAAACGACGGCTGGAAGACCAATGCCGAAACCGGCAAGCTTGAAAAAAAAGTAGGGACAGATACAATGACATTGTCGTTTTCTATCTCTACTGGTGACGCTCCGGAGCTCAAGGAAGTGGCGAATCAGTTGGTCGCCGCTTGGGAGCAACTTGGTGCCACGGTCAGCATCCTCGCCTTCGAAACAGGAGAGCTGAACCAAAGCGTCATCCGTCCGAGAGTTTTCGACGCTCTTCTCTTTGGAGAGATGGTTGGTCGCGACGCAGATCTCTACCCCTTCTGGCATTCTTCCCAGCGCACCGATCCAGGGTTGAACATTGCCCTCTACGCGAATTCGAAAGCCGATAAACTTCTCGAAGAAGCGCGAAGCGCCGCAGATCAAGCGGAAGTAGAAGCAGATGATAAGGCGTTTGTAGCCGAAATCACCAAGGACGTACCAGCTGTGTTCCTCTATACACCGAACTTCCTCTACGTTCTTCCTGAGAAGGTGAAGTCAGTGGCCGTCGGTGCCCTCCTCGCATCGCAGGATCGCTTTGCTGGCATCCGCGACTGGTATGTGGAGACAGACAAGGTGTGGAGCATTTTCCTCAAATAGACGCTTAACAGTAGGTGTGAAGCAACCCTTCATTCCTAGTGCCAAGTGCCTCTGTGAGCCAGAACAACATAATCATTAATCACATTTATTCCATGAATCCTACGAACACCTCTCCTGCTCCCGTTTCTCCTGCACCTCGCTCAAACTTCACGAAAAGCTTGCGCCACAAGAACATGCGCCGCCGCTCGCAGACTCCTCTGCCAGCCAAGAAGCCTATCGACGTCATCCCACCACTCGCTCCGGAAACAATCCGCATCATCCCATTGGGTGGTACCGAAGAAATCGGCCGCAACATGACCGCCATCGAGTATGGTGAGGACATCATTGTCGTCGACGCGGGCATCCTCTTCTCAAACGACGATACTCCGGGCATCGACTACATCCTCCCGAACACAAAGTATTTGGAGGAACGCAAACACAAGATTCGCGCTCTCGCGATTACGCACGGTCACTTGGATCACATCGGCGCCATCCCCTTCCTTATCGAACGCCTCGGCAACCCGCCAATCTACACCCGTGAGTTCGGCGCACTCTTGATTAAAAAGCGTCAGGAAGAATTCCCTGCTTTGGCTCCTCTTGATATCCGTATCGTCGACGCTTCCGACAAATCGATCCCTGTTTCCGCCAACTTGAAGATTCGCTTCTTCGGCCTCACCCACTCGATCCCTGACTCTACCGGTATCATCGTTGAAACGCCTTTGGGCGACATCGTGAACACTGGTGACGTGCGTGTCGAGAACGAAGCAGGCGTCCCTGTTGAGAAAGAAGTTGAATACTACAAATTATTTAAGGATAGGAAGATCCTCCTCTTCACCATGGACTCAACGGGTATCGACAAGCCCGGCTTCTCTCCATCTGAAGCCTCGATCCTGAAGAACATCGACGCTCTTGTGAAGGATGCCCCTGGTCGCGTCGTCATCGCCACCTTCGCCTCCCAAGTCGAGCGCATCATTGAATTCATCAACAGTGCCAAGCGCTACGGCCGCAAAGTCGTCATCGAAGGCAGAAGCATGAAGACGAACATCGAGATCATCAAGCACTTGAACCTTGTGAACACAGACCACCTCGCTCCGCTCGAAGAGCTCGAGAAGCTTGCTCCCAACAAAGTCATGATGATTGTCACCGGCGCGCAGGGCGAAGAGTTCGCTGCCTTGGGTCGTATGGCCAACAAGACGCATAAGCAGATTCGTCTCCAGCGCTCGGACACCGTCATCCTCTCCTCCTCCGTCATCCCTGGTAACGATCGCGCTGTCGAAAAGATGAAGGACAACCTCTTCCGCCACGACGCTCGTATCATCACCTACCTCGACTCAGACGTGCACACCTCGGGCCACGGCAAACGTGGTGAGCTCGAATGGATTCACCGCCAGATCCCTTACAAATTCTTTATGCCGATCCACGGCTCGCACTTCCGCCTGAAGATGCATGCGGAGCTTGCTGCGAACTTAGGCTGCCCACGTGAGCACATCGTCGTGCCTGAGAACGGTGCCATTATCGAACTGCGCGATATGGGCCAAACGATTGTGAAGCTGAAGGAGAAAGCTCCTTCAGAAGACATGGTGGTCGAGGGTATGGTCGTCGGAGATATCCCTGACGTCGTTATCCGTGATCGTAAGATGCTCTCCGCGGACGGCATCTTCGTCGTCGTCGCGATTGTAAACGCAAGAAATGGTCGCCTGAAGAAGAGCCCCGACATCATTGCTCGCGGCTTCGTCTACTTGCGCGAATCCCAAGCTCTCCTTTCTGAAGCTCGTAACATCATCAAGCACTCGATCGAGAAGCACACAAGCGTCCCAGGTAATCCGAACAGCTTCGACAACGCCAAGAACGCCGTGACTGAAGACATCTCCCGCTTCCTCTTCCAGAAAACCGCCAAGAAACCAATCGTCATCCCCGTCATCTTGGGTGTATAGCCGAAAGTTCCGACATTCGAGGGGCTGCATAACAAAAGACACCCGCCAGATCGCTCTGGCGGGTGTTTGTGTGTGGCACTCAATGCTTGAGGAGCAGGGCCTCTACTGCAACAAGGTAGGAGGCGGTGAGCCTCACATCGAGAGGATCTTCCGGCGTCCGGCGTAGCTTCCCTTCGGCATCGAAGTTCAAACTTTGCCCGAACCTGTTGGCCTCCTCGAGAAGCGGCACAAGTCGGTAAATGTTGCCAGCATGAAGACCGCCGGCGACACCGAGATTGACCTCGTAGTGCCGACTGCAGATCTCTCTCACCAGTTTGCGGGTATCCTCGAGCGCGAAGTCTTTACCCAAGCCCCCGCTCGCGTCGATGAGCACATCTCGGATCACCGGATGAGCTCCAAGATATTCGCCAACCTTGTCAGCGATGCGCTTGGGATTGTCGTCGAGGACCTTCATGGCGCCGGCGCCGATCTGGAGCACGATCCGCTTCTCCCAGCTCGTGTGGAGATGGAAACGGAGCAGTTGCTTCGGATCCGGCCACGCCATGTTGAGCTGAAAGCCGTGGCAATGCGGCCCCGACTTCTTCGTGAGTTCATAGAGCTGTTCACAGAGCCCGTCACTGTTCCTCGTGTTGTAGTGCACGAGGTTGAGAACGGCAGGGTGATCGATGAAAATCGAAGCGATGCTGTCGATAGGAGGGTAACGATTGACCAGCCGAGACTGGGTCAATTGCTCACCTCTGAGCGTCTTCTCACTTGCGAGGACCCCGATCATGAGTTGGCGATCCTCATTCCCGTCAGCGTTCAGAGCAGCAATAGCTTGCGCCCTGTCCGTAAATCCCGTGGCTCCCGTATACATCGGCAACTTCATGCGGCCTCCAAGCCTCTGAAAGAGTTACATTCCGCCCTCATTTCTACCACGCGCAAAAGAGAAGTCAAAGCCTTGGGTTATACTAGAGAGCATGTTCCAACTCTTACCCATTTTTATTTCAACCCTTCTCATTTCGGTGAGTTACGGGACTCTGGTCTATGTTAATGCTAGTTTCTTAGAAAGCTTTCTCACTCAACCAATCGTGACTCTCCTGTTCGTGATTGGAGCAACACTCAACATCTACCTCTTCCTTCGCACGCCCCACCTCATGAGAAAGTTCGGAAAGGAGAAAATGCTCTTTGCCTGCATTCTCATGACGGCACTCTCGATCTTCACTTTAGCTACGGCCTCAAACCCTCTTGCTCTCGCGTTCGCCTTTATTACATACCAGGGCTTCATCATCCTCATTTACTTATGTTTAGACGTTTTCCTCGAAGAGAAATCGAGCGATGAATACACCGGAGAATTGCGCGGCATTTACTATACTTTTTTGAATTTCGGCTTCGCTCTTGGCCCGCTCATCGTCGCCTTCCTATCTTCCTTCGACGGGTTCCGACTGGTCTATCTCGTTGGCGGTCTCATCCTCCTCATCCCTCTCACCCTTTCTACGAGGAATCTGTTCAAGGAGCGCAGCGTTCTAGAATATACTCCCGACAATCATCACCTGCCTTGGAAAACTCTCTGGCGCAAGAGGAATATCCGCGCCGTCACCTTGGCTCGCTTCATTTTGGAAATTTTCTATGGAGTCATGGTTGTATACATACCTCCGTATCTCTTTAACGTAGCTGGATTTAGCTGGAGTGAAATCGGGATCATCCTCTCAGTCGCCCTTCTTCCATTTGTCTTCCTCGAGTGGCCGGCCGGTGAACTCGCTGACCGCTTCTATGGAGAGAAAGAGATAATGAGTATTGGCTTCTTTATCACCGGGACAACCCTTCTCTTCATGCCCTTCCTCGACGGCAGTTTCCTCTCTTGGCTTATCGCTCTCTTTGTCTCTCGTATTGGTGCCGCTCTTATCGAAATCATGACCGAGGTCTACTTCTTCAAAGGCATTACCGCAGCAGAAACGGGCTTCTTGAGCATTTTCCGTCTTGGTCGTCCGGTGGGTTTCCTTGTGGGCGCACTCTTAGGAGGCGTGATCATTAACGCCATTTCATATCCCGCTATTTTCTTTGCCTTAGGTGTCCTCGTCCTATTCGGACTCTATGAGAGCTTGCATCTCAAGGATACGCTTTAGGTGTTTTCCTTCTCTGTCTTCTCAGTGTGATGCGTGTGCACGGGAGTAGTGGCCGCTTTACGAGGGATCATAATGATCGCCAAGCCATACGCTGCCAAGCCGGGGAAGCCGCCAGAAGTGAAGAGGATGACGAGCCATACAAGGCGCACAACGACGGGATCGACGTTAAAATATTCTCCCAAGCCACCGCAAATGCCGGCAAAGACCTTGTCCGTATCGCTGCGATACAACTTTTTGTGTGTGGTGTGTTCCATAAGAAATAGTATATAAGAATTAAGCGACAG
>CAZBQU010000020.1:0-9599 GCA_964494215.1 uncultured Candidatus Saccharibacteria bacterium
ATCTATCTCCAAATGGAGTGCATTAGCTTGATCTACTAGCAAAGCATTTCTTCCTTGAGATTTAAGATATTCTGATGTTTGCGCAAAATCTAAGCGCTCATTTCCGTCAGTTGCATCGAGTACGTAATACCGATAATTAGGGTCATCTTCATTAAAATAATCTTCACTTGGTAATAAGCCGTAAATCGATGGCATATTTTGAGAAATCTTTTTTATTTGATCCTTATTTAATCCAACAAGGCCAAAAAGAAAGCTCGCATTCATACTGTCTCCGTAATTTAAGATTTTGAATGCCTTAGGAGAGCCCGTGTGCGGAGTACCTAAATCAATAAATTTATTTACTGCCTCTTCGTTATAATTTTTTAAATATTCCTTTATCAACAAACCTCCCATGCTGTGAGCAATAATATCTACCTTTTCAACTCCGAATTTAGTTTTTAATTCATCTATCTTATTTTTTAATCCTAAAATTGAATCTTTAATATCAACTCTCCAGTCATACGGATACTCAACAAGATTTTCTCCATCAACATATCCCGCTTGAATAAGACTGTTAAACAACCCTTCGTAATAATCTTTATTGCCTAATTTTCTCAGAATAGCTGAGGCGTATATAGGCCCTAAACTTTGCCCTTGATTATTTAAAATGAGATCATCTAAATAAAGATCTTCAAATGAAGCTAGCAATAGAAATAAATTTGGCCATTTTTCTTGACTGCCATCAGTCAAAATACTTGTTATTATTCCCGGCACGATAATTACCGGAGTTGTGGTGGCAACAGGAGGTGGAGGTAAGGGTGGGGGCGGAGGTGGCGGCGCTGCAGTTTCGTGGATTGGGAGCGGCGTGAAGGACATTGAGGAGGCGCTGGGTGGATTCTGCATCAGTTTTTGATTCATAAGAGCCGCCCAATCAGTGTCAGTTTGACCGGGAATATCACGATGGAGATTGGCAATTTCTGTTACCCCAGATTGCTTTACCACAGCAGTATAACCAGTCGCATCAAATTGGATATCATACAGATACCAATCCGTCGGTTCGCGGTAAAGTGTAAAAATCCAGCGATCATCGCGCTTCACAGCCGTAGTCGTTGCACGTGGATCGACATTTGTAACATAGAAGCCAGGCGGATTACTCGCCGTACAACAGCTCACATGCATATATGTAAAAGTCACATGAAGATAACCCCCAACATAATTGTGGGTGTAGTTTTCGAGTCCTTTGTAAGCTGATCCTTCTAGGACCGAGTCTCCAAAGATAACTTGCGGCTTTTCATCTACGGTATAGGGAATTGTAATTTCCGCCGCTACGGAAGAAAAGTTGAGGAGGAATAGCGCCATGCTTAACACGAGCTTTTTCATGGCGTGCCGAAGAAAAAGTGTTTAATCGTCTCAAGCCACCCCACAGGCAATTGCGATATAGATTCACTCGCCGAAGCCGCCTGAGTTGCCGTTTCTACTTCCACCTCTGGTTGAATAGGTTCAGCGATTGGCGAAGGGGCTGCCGTCACAGCACGTCCCACGGACATACGCACCATCTCCAGTTGAAGCGCGGCAATACTGCTTTGAAGTTCTGTGATCCTAGTTGCTTTCTCGAGAGCTAATTTCTCTCCGATCTCCGGCCGCTCCGTATCCCCCACCACCAAAATCTGCACCGATGCAGTATCAGCAGGATGAAGTCCTGTTATCTTGGCTCCAAACGAAACCCTTTCTCCCCCTTCGAGGATTGTGTCACGCGGGAAGATGAAAGATCCTCCCGGAGTCCAGAGCACACGCCCGAAGAGACTCACCTCTTCTTCTGAATCATTCGCGACCTCAATCCTATTATGGTCAGCGTGCGTGACGCGCAGGGCGGCTTCAAGAACCCGCACCTTCGTTCGCGCCACAGCTGCCTCACCCTGAGACACGGCGTTAAGCATAACGATATACTCCCCAGGGTATTCATATGTATGCGTGAGGATGTCTCCTGTCGCCTCCGTGCCATCACCGAAGTTCCACACGAACTCACTATTTTTTGTATAAGACACGTTTGTCTCAACCTTAAATTCCATCGGGCTACCCACCGTACCCAAGCGAGCTCGTCCCGCTCCCAATTCAAGAGTGGCGGTTGGCGTCGTAGAGCTCAAAGAATTCGCACTGTAGTACACATAAGAGGTGGTGATAACCGTCACATTGCTAGCAGACACGGGCCCCGAAGTACTTACTGGTGTAGTGCTCGTAGCTGTAGTGGTAGCGGTCGAGCCACTAGAAATAACAACCCCCTGCGCTGCCACAAACTCAATTCCACTTACTCGTCCTTTGACTTTAATCGTAAGCATAAAATTCCCAACCGTAGTATCTCGGTAGCGGAAGTTCTTATTCGCCGAGCCTGTAGAAATCGTTTTACTGACAGTGCTACCAGTGGTAGGACTCAAGAACTCTCCCGTCAGAGATGTAGAGACAAACTCAACGTCCATAGTCTCCGCAGCCATGGCAGGAGCTCCACTGCCGTCTTGGAGCTGAACTGTTAACGTGCCGGAAATCTCTCCGGGCAATACGGTTTGCGGGTCAGTTGTAAATGTGAGTTGAGTAGCAGCAGCGAGAGCGACGTGCGGCAGGAGAAAAGTAAAGAGGAGAAGAGTGAGGCGAAATGATTTAAATGAATCCCTTAACATGGGCGATAATTCCGATACTTACAAGAATTATGCCGATGAAAGTTAAAAGAAACTTAAAAAAATCGCGATCAAAATAGCGCATGCGGCCATTATAACCCAGCAAATAAGCCATTTTGAAATGCAGAGGTTAGACCTTTGCATTTTCTGTGGATAAGTTTTACCCCAATATAGGATAATCCTCCCCTTCTTCGAGCCAATCGAAGATATAGGCGAGGCGATCAGATTGTTGGGAAAAATAGTTCGGAAAACACTCTTTCTGCAATATGCATCTCTGACTTCTCTCTGTCCCAACATAATCAGCCAAACTCGAGAATTCATAGAGTGAGAGATGTTTCGCTACCAACTTTCGATCAAAAGCGCCCACAGAAACCGCGATATGTTTAGCGGGGTTGAGGTGAATATAACTAAACAAATATTTGAGATAACGGTCATCAGTCACATGTTTCGTGAGAAATGAGGATTCGAAAAGATGTCCTTTTCGACCGTTACGAGCATTGAAGTACATGGTATACGCGGTTAGAAGTTTTTGCATAAACAAAGAGACATCGCCATGCTCACTCACTCGAACAAGCACATGGAAGTGATTCGGCATAAGACAGTAGGCGCCGATAGAGATAAGATTTTTCTCTTCAAGACCAGCCTTATCCACACATTCTGCAAAGGTTAGACCTCTGTATGCTCGGCTGTCGTAGCGAGTGTGGCGATTGCAAAGAAAGAGGAGCTGCATAAATTTTCGATAATCCGCCTCATGAGTAAAGATGGTTCGCTTATCAACCCCACGGCTATATAGATGGTAATACTCGCCTGGAGCAAATGAATGGATTCTAGACATAGAGAGTAAGTTAGCTGCAGAGGTTAGACCTCTGCTATCCCATCCTACTCAGAGGAGTTAAACAAAAGTTAAAAAAATAATGACAAAGGTTAGACCTCTGCAAAAACTGGGGATAACAAAAAGCCCCCTTGCGGGGGCTTTTTGTTTAGTCCTTCTATCTAGCTTACGCCAGACCCGGAACTCTCAAGAGTCGTGAGACTACGGGAGGGTTACAGACGAAGTCCTCCATTCAGTCCTGCCAGCCATGAAGCTAGAGGTCTGAGTGTCGGAACCAGTGTTCGACCACTTGATGTTCTCAAGGCCGACAGCGTAGGTGTTGGTCGAAACCAAGGCACCTGCAGTCGTGCGACCTTCGAAGATGAAGTGAGCTGGGAGGTCAATCGAAGCACCTTCCTGGAGCTTGAATGCCTGACCAGTCGAGAGACCGGCAGTAACGACACCAGCGCCAGAAGACGGAACGTCGTAGGAAGTGGACGAAGCTACGAGGAGCGTCGTTGCAGTACCACCAACGTAGGTCTGGAAGGCGAAGGTCGAGGAAGCGGACTGAGTACCGAAGTAGAGATCACCACCGACGGCCGTAATGCGGACTACGAAGTCAGCAGAAACGGTTGAGGTCGAAGTGTTGTTCTGGCTTGCAGTAGCAGACTTGCTGATCGACTTGGAAACGAGGGAGAACTGAGGACCAACCTTGCGGACCGAGATGGTGTTGCCAGAGGCAGAACCATTGACGGTTGCAGTGTCACCTTCAGAGTTCTCAGCAGTGATGCTAAGAGCAGAGATGGAGAAGGTTGTAGCAGACGTAGCAGCATCGCGGACATCCACCTTGAGGGTGAGGGTCTTCGTGCTGTTTTCGGAGACTACGTAGTCGATATCATCGAATACTGCAGTCGTGCCGGTAACGTTTGCGCTGCCAACCAAGGTGCTACCAGCGTAGAGGTAAGCAGTCGTGGTCGTAGCGGATCCGGAGTTTGCAATCGTAGCAGTGAGGTCGGTGATGGTTACATCATCGTCTTCTGCCTTGACGTCGAAGGCCAAGAGAACAAGGCCGTCGAGCTCATCTTCATCGGAGCCGTTCGAAGCGATAACTTCACCCGTGAGAGGGGAAGAACCGGAAGTCGAAACGGTGATGTTTGCATCTTCCGAAGAAGAGGAATCCGAAGTGAAGGTGCGAGCGTAAGAACCAGTGGTGTACTGGTTAACACCTGCGCCGTCAACACCGCGGAAACCTTCGTTTCCGATAGTAACAGTCCAGGTATCACCAATCATGCCGGAGTCAAGAGAGCTCTGAGCATCGATAGCGATGGTGAGGACCTTCTTGGCATCCTTGCGGACGATGAAGTTGAGACCAGTGATAGTTACGTAGTACTCACCGGTGGTCTCTTCTACGACAGTGTCGGAGTCGAGGTCAACCGATGCGAGGACGGTGGAACCATCCATGACGTACATCTTGTCTGCGAGATCGCGGTAGAAATCCTTATCGCTGTTACCACCAGTGGTAGCATCGAGCTTGATCTTAACGCGCTCAATCTTAATGTCAGAGAGCTTAGCTTCGAGTTCAACGCCGAGAACAGCCTTCTTGCTGTCACCTTCGCGAACCGTTACAGCTGCGCCCGGAGTGGCATTGAGCTTTGCAGTGAGGGTACCTTCAACACCCGGGGTGTTGATACCGGTGGTGGTAGTACCACCAACAGTGGTGCCCGGAACGGTGGTCGAACCAGAGGCGTTAACCTTGGTGCGAGACATCGGACCGAAGAAACCGGTCGAAGGGAGACCAACAGCGGCCTGCCACTTCATAACTGCGGACTTAGTAAGAGCACCGAAGTAACCCATCGATACGCCTGCAGGCATGGTGAGATAGCCCTGGGAGACGAGGAGCTGCTGAAGAGCAGACACCTGTGCGCCCGTGGAGCCGATCGTGAGGTCCATGGTGAAGGTCGTGCCGGTCGACACAGAGCCGCCCTGGAGGGAGGAGAGCTGCGTCATAAGTGCATTGATCTGGTTCTGAAGTTCAGCGACAGTCACGGCGCTAGCCGGAGCGGCTGCACCGAGAACGAGTGCCAAGCTGAGGCCGATCGTTGCGAATTTTGCTTTCATTTTTGTAATTTTTTTTCTAATGCGCTTACGCCTTCCCAATTAGTTTCTAAACTTGGGAGGAAGACGGAAACGTCTACTAATTTGCCGTGAACGGATTATGCCTTCCACGGCAAGAACTGCTAATTTTCTACACACCCCTAGATTATAAGGGCGAAGCACGCCAAGTGCTAAAAGCACTGTGGATAACCGCTATACTACGCCTTTTCGGCCATTTTCGCAAGCCAAATAGTTAGTTGGCTTCCGCCTGAGCAAGGGTGTATCTGGTCCAACGTTTCTCCCCCATTTTCTGTAGGATACCAGCGGTGACCATTTCTGAGAGTTCGCGCTGAATTGTCTTTTCGCTGCAACCGCTGATAAGAGGTGAGACGTCCTTTATCATGATTTCTTTCTTACGTTTCAAAAGGCCAATAATAGGACTTTGGCGGCTATTTTTCTTGACCGATACCGCACCGAATTCCTTGAGGGATGGGGCGCGTTCCGCAAAAGATTTGAACTTAATCTGTTCGATGGACGGGAGCATGTCCGTTACTGACAAGGCTTCAGGGACTTCTTGCGGAGCTACAGGAGTGGGCGCAGGCTGCTCAACAGGCTTCTCGGCGGCAATAGGCGCAATATGAGAGACGTGGTTGATAGGAGCGGGAGCCGCAATGGTGGTAAGGGGCGCTTCCAAAACAGGAGCGACATTACCGGCAGCAGCAGAGAGCTTGCCGAGTTCGGAAGCGAGAATATCATAGTTTGCCTGAGAGACAAGACCGGCAGCTTGCGCCACCCCAAAGAGCGAGACGATGTCTCGCGCAGCGGTCAACTTATCCTTCACCCCATCGGAAACAAGGTCAGCGGAAAGGCCACGAAGGCGCCATTTAAGAGGCTCTTCGGTGCCGAAAAAGCTCGTGATGAGGTAGATTGCGGAGGCAAGCTTCTTATATTTCTGTTCTGTATCGGACATATTGTTTAACGGCCAATTTCCTCACTTTTTTAACTGTCCTTTAATTCTACCATAGAATGTCCTTTAATGCAACTCCCGTCCATTATGTGCCTCAGGGACAGATCTTGCAAGGCCTCCTGTGGATACAAGGGCTCTGTCTCCTGTGTGGTAGAATTTGAACACATACTATATATGGCTAAACGCAAGAAGCAGGCACGGGGCGAAGAAGAGGCAGGAGGCCCCCCCTCCTTAAAGCTCATCTCCCGAGAAACCACCAATACCATCTTGGGGATCTTCTCTATTGTGCTCTCGATCTTCTTCCTCCTCGCCGCCTTCAATGCCGGTGGCCGAGCAGGCGCCTTTACATACGAAGTACTCGCCTATCTCACCGGGGTTGGCTACTACCTCCTCCCGATCGTCTTTCTCCTCGTGGCCCTCTCCCTCCTCCATGAGCGCGAGCGCAAGTTCGCCCTCCCCCAACTCATCGGCTCATCTCTCCTCTTCCTCTCAGGCTTAGGACTTGTAAACCTCCTCTCCACTCAAGGAGGAGTCGTCGGCGCCCTCATCTCCGAACCTCTGGTCAACCTCTTTGACGTCTATGTGAGCGCCCTCGCTCTTCTCGCCTTCGCAACAATTGCCGTCCTTGTCATCTTCGACATCCCTCTCAGGCTGAACCTCGGTAAATACTTCTCGAAGGAGAAACCGGCCATCGGTCCAGACTCGGTGAAAGAGAACGCGGCTGTTGAAAAAGCTCTTGAGAAAGTGGCAGAACGAGAACCTCGTGAACGCATGGCGGATGTTCGGGAAGCAACTAAATCAAAGAAAGACGAAGGTGAATCATTCATGCCCGTCTTTACAAGGAAGTCCGGCAAGGTCTGGACACCTCCCCCGCTCTCTCTTCTTGAGAAAGATGCAGGCAAGCCCGGCGTTGGTGACATCAAGGCGAACGCGAACCTTATTAAAAGAACGCTTCAGAACTTCGGCATCGTCGTTGAGATGGATGAGATCTCCATCGGCCCTTCCGTCACTCGCTACGCCTTGAAACCTGCTGAAGGGGTCAAGCTCTCAAAGATCCTCGGCCTCCAGACGAACCTCGAGCTGGCCCTCGCCGCTCACCCTGTCCGTATCGAAGCTCCAATCCCCGGCAAAGCCTTGGTTGGTATCGAAGTCCCCAACACTGCAAAGACCACTATCGGCTTGGGTTCGCTCGTCTCAGAACCAGGCTTCTCGGGCTCTGACAAACCGCTCCTTGTAGCGCTTGGCAAGGACATTACGGGCACATCTATCTTTAGTGATATTGCGAGGATGCCGCACCTCTTGGTCGCGGGTGCCACTGGTTCTGGTAAATCAGTGACGATGCACGCCTTCATCAACTCTCTTTTATACCGCAATCCTCCCGAGAGCTTGAAGTTCATCATGATCGACCCGAAACGCGTCGAGATGACCCTCTACAACGGCATTCCACACCTCCTCACCCCCGTCATCACCGACCCCAAGAAAGCCATCATGGCCTTGAAGTGGCTCGGCAAGGAAATGGATCGTCGCTACGACGTGCTTGAGAAAGTGAGCGTCCGCGATATCGGCTCTTACCACAAGTCGATCTACTTCCCCGCTCTTGAGAAGGCGAAGGAGGGTGAGGAGATGCCTGCCGCCATGCCGTACATCGTGGTTGTCATCGACGAGTTGGCCGACCTCATGCAGACCTATCCACGAGAACTTGAGGCCTCGATCGTACGCCTCGCCCAAATGTCGCGCGCCGTGGGTATCCACCTCATCCTCTCCACCCAGCGCCCATCGGTAAACGTCATCACCGGCCTTATCAAAGCCAACATCCCTTCCCGTCTCGCTCTCCAGGTTGTCTCCCAGATCGACTCACGCACGATCCTTGATGCTCCAGGCGCAGAGAAGCTCCTCGGCGCCGGCGACATGCTCTTCCAGGGTGGCGACATGAGTAAGCCTGTACGTATCCAGTCCGCCTATATCCGTGAAGCTGAGGTGAAGGGCGTCGTGAAGTACCTCAAGGAAACCTACGCCGACGAGCTCCAAGACGAGATCAACTTCTCGACCGAGAATACATCGAACGCCATCTTCTCTTCCGGCATCGGCGGGGACGGTGAGAGCGATGACGATGATCTCTACGAAGAAGCTCGCAACACGGTCATGGAAGCTGGCAAAGCCTCCACCTCATTCCTCCAACGCAAGCTCCGTGTCGGATACGCTCGCGCCGCTCGTCTTATGGATATGCTTGAGGAGCGCGGCGTCATTGGGCCCGGTTCTGGCGCCAAGCCTCGTGATGTGATCGGCTTCGAAGGTGCCTCGAGCGTCGCAGAAGCGGACCTGACCGAGAATGCCGATGAGACCTATGCGGGTTAATCTTCATCCTCGTCACTGGCTCCTTATCCTGCTCGGTACCCTCTTTGCGATCTATTGCCTCTTCCAAGCAAGATTCCTCGTCTTTGGCCCCGGGATTACAGTCTTCTACCCTCTCGATGGTGCTGTGGCCACAAGTTCAGTCATAAGAATTACAGGCCAAGCCAGGAATGCTGCTCGACTCACCCTTAACGGCTCCCCCATCTTTACCGACGAGCGCGGATATTGGGAAGAGAAATTGATACTCTCTCCGGGCACGAGTATAATGACGGTGCTCGTTCGTGACCGCTTTGGTCGCGAAGCCGAAAGCCACGTGCGCATTACTTTCAACAACTAACATATGCCTAAAGCGAAACAGCCCGAAGAGAAAACAGAAACATCGACCGAGAGGCGCACCGGCAATATTGAGAACACGCTCGACGCGATTCGCACCAAGTTCGGTGAAGACTCTATTATGAAATTAGGTGACAAGCCGAAGGTTGGTGTCGACGCTATCCCGACGGGCTCCATCGGTCTCGACGCGGCGCTTGGTGTGGGTGGACTCCCCCGTGGTCGCATCATCGAAATCTTTGGTCCCGAATCTTCCGGCAAAACAACACTCTCACTTCACGTCGTAGCTGAAGCTCAGAAAATGGGTGGCATTTGTGCCTTCATCGATGCGGAACACGCTATGGATCCCGAATACGCAAGACGCTTAGGTGTAAAGATTGATGAACTCCTTATCTCT
>CAZBQU010000021.1:0-2072 GCA_964494215.1 uncultured Candidatus Saccharibacteria bacterium
GCGTAACACAACATCCGCACCGGGTGATTCTGGGCTGTTGGAGAGCAGTAAACTAACACCATCAGGGTGCGGGGTCCGTAATTAATACACAAAGTGCCTCGCTTTCGCTTGGCACTTTTCTTATGCTTCTCTTTCTCTTCTTAGAAGGAAATGTAGGAGGAGGACGGCGAGATACCGAAGGCGTTCAAGACGAGTCCAACCAACCCCTTCGCGGCAAACATGATAAACATGCCGAGAATACCGTAGAGAATCTTCTTTTGTCCTGTCGCTCGGTCCTTACCAGCAGCTTCAGAACTGATGAACTGATAGATCCCCCAGAAGAAAACGAGGAGAGCAACGGCGAAGGCTAGAACGATAATCGGGTTCAGGATGAACTCGTTAATATTGTTCAAAAGCCTTGTAAACGTCATGCGGATTAGTTAAGCGGAACGTCCGGAATTTCGATAGAACCACCCTGATCGATGTTGAAGGCGTTACCGATGAAGCGCACGAGGCCCCAGACGGAAACCATGACGAAGAGAGCGACAATGGACCAGAGCATGAGATTCTTGGCTTCTGCGGCACCCTCGGAACCGGCGAAGATAAACTTGGCCAAGCCCCAGAAGAAGGCGAGGAGAGCAAGGGCAACAACAATCGGCAATGCAAGGTCAATGAGGCGGCCGATAGACTGAAGGAGAGTCTCAATGTTGCCGAGCTGCTGAGCGAAGGCGGCCGACGGAGCGACTGCCAAAGCGGC
The DNA here is from genome assembly GCA_964494215.1 of uncultured Candidatus Saccharibacteria bacterium. Lineage (GTDB taxonomy): Bacteria > Patescibacteriota > Minisyncoccia > Phycocordibacterales > Zambryskibacteraceae > UBA5004. Next base: position 737 of record CAZBQU010000021.1, read on the forward strand.
GATAATAAACTTTTTCATTTAATTCTTTTTACTGTTTACTGATTACTGATTACTAAATTACTCTGTATACCTGCACGGTATGAGTTAATGATACGGCAAGCAGGACCACCCGCAACCTAAGTTATCCCCGTTATCTGACCGGGAATGTTGGCACTGGAGGAGCTGAGTAGTCAGAGATACCAGGAAGAAATTCGTTGCCGATCCAATAGATAAGACCCCAGATCGAGACCATAACGAAAAGGGCGACCGTACCCCAGATCATGAGGTTCTTACCTTCGGTCTTCTTTTCGATATCAGCGCCGGCCATGATAAATTTCGCGAGACCCCAGAAGAAGAAGAGTAACGCGAGGGCCATCACGACCCTCGTTGAAATTTGCACAAGTTCGCCCACCCTTTCGATCAAGTTTCCAGTTTGTGTCAGCTGGGCCGAAGCCAAGACTGGGGTAATCAGAAGTAAACTAGCGAGTGCGATGTATATCTGTTTTTTCATATGTAATCTATTATGCTAGTTTGTCGGCAATAAGGGAAGACCGAACGTCCCCAACCCCAACTCGCCACTCATGAAGCGGAGGATGCCAAAGATCGAGACCATGATAAAGAGAGCAATAGTGCCCCACACCATCAAATTTCTTCCCTCCTTCACGGCGGCTTCGTTGCCTGGGTTTAGGATAAACTTGGCCAAGCCCCAGAAGAAGGCGAGGAGGGCGAGCCCGGACACCACGGGCATAAGAAGACTTATATACCCAACGATGAGACCGACGAATCCCGAGAAGTTGCTGAAGAGAGTACTCATATTAGCTTAGAACATTGGTAAGAGTGGCCTTAACCGCAAGAGCAATAGCTTGTGCTCCGAGAAGAATGGCCGTACCGATAGCCGCGTAGAGCAGAGCTCGGTGCGCGGTGCTTATCTGACCCGGATTGCCCTGCGCCGTCACATAGAGGAAACCCGCATAGATAAAGGCGAGCACACAAAGAATGGCGGCGATTGGCATAAGCACATTCTCTACAGCATAGATAAGCACGTCATAGATATTGTTGCCCACCTTGAAAGGGTTCTCGAGAACTACCTGTACGCTCACCGGTGTCGTGCCGCCACCTCCAGGAGGAGTGGTACCACCGCCGCCGGGAGGAGGAGTGGTAGCTGCAAGAACTGGCGCGGCGAAAAGGACGATGGCGGGCAGGACGAGAAGGACGGTGGCAAAGATTTTTTTCATAAATTAAAGTAAGTAGATTATACGCTCCTTATCCCTTGAGAAAGAAGTTGAATTTATCACTGAGTAAGACACTTGTGATGGAGTAAATGGCCGTCCACGCCAAGATAATGATGGCATACCCG
>CAZBQU010000021.1:2082-8795 GCA_964494215.1 uncultured Candidatus Saccharibacteria bacterium
CAGAACATTTCCTTGGCCTTCGTGAGAGCACTTGGGTTCCCTTGCGAAGTGATGAGTTTAAAGCCCGCCGTCAAAAGAATGATGACAAGAAGAAGACTCGAAAGGATTACAAGGTCGGTAATCCCATGCTTGATGAGTGTGACAAAGGCGGCGAAGTCGCAACGCCCCGCTTGCCCTAACGGGGCAAGCGGTTCGCAGATATTAACCAACGGTTGCCAGCCTGGGATTGCCATAAATTATTTGGAAATAAGGTCTTCGATCTGACTATGCGCCGCGTTCACAGCCTCGTTCGTGCGGAGGCGGCCGCTCAAGATCGCGTCGATCGTGTTGGTAAAGATTTTCTCCGTTCCAGCTGCGTTGGGGTCAAGCCACGCGCGCGCCTGAAGAGCAGAGGCGTAGAAGACGGGCCCTGTCGAATCAGTTTGCTTCACAGAGAGAAGATCGCGACGTGCAGGTGGCAAGGCAAAAGCCCCCGACAAGGCCTCGGCTGCGTCCTTGGAACTCAACTTCACAAGAGCGGCAAGGGCAGCCGTCATGTTCTTGGTCCCGCGAGAAATGGCGGCCGCGTAGAAGGTGCCGTACGTCGCACTCGCACTCCCCACTCTCGACTGAGGCACGGAAGCAACCGAGAAGTTCCTCGTTGGCGATTTGCTGCGAATTATCGGAAGCTCACTCGCGAAGCCCACGTAGTAGGCGCTTTCCCCCGCGGCGAAGGCGGACTGCGCTTCAGGGAGCGAGCGGTTCCAGCTGTAGAAAGACTTCGACGGATTGGCGAATTGCGTATAGAAATCGAAAGCCGAAATCGCCGGCGACACAGGGAGGTTGAAGGATTGTGCCAAAGTTGAGCGCAGGCTTGTCCCCGAGAGCTCGGTGATAGAGGAACCGGCCTGGATGAGGAGCAGGGAAATGATATCCTTGGCATTCAAAATATTTTTTGTCTCACCGAGAGAAATGGTCGACTGGACAATGTTCCCCGCAGCGTCGCGGCGCGTCAGGTTGGTTGTGGCGGCATACACCTCATCCCAATACGCCAAAGGCTTTGCGATTCCTGCAGTCGAGAGCAGGTCGCGGTTGTAATAGAGAACGAGCGGGTCGACAAGGAGTGGAAGGGCGTAGATCCCCGTAGGCGAGAGAAAGACTTCCCCACCTTCAACAAAGGCGTCCATGAAGTCGCCTTCAGAAATACTGTTGTATGGGATCTGAGCCAGCTTGTTGCGGCTCTGCCACAGTGTGTCTTGGGGAAGGATAATGACATCAGGACCATTGCCTTGCGCCAAGGCTTCCGTGAAGTCGTCGGTAATCGTCGAAGCCTTCTTCTCCGTATAACGGATCGTGAGCGAGCTGTCCTGGATAAAGACGGGCGAGTTGGCCAAGATGCTGTTCATCTCTCCTGCAGGAAGTGTGCCCCATACCGTGACAACAGCTTGAGTGGCGGAGGAACCTTTATAGAGAGCGAACACCGCGACTGCCGTCACGATAAAGAAACCAAACATGCCGAGAAGGGCAATTTGAAACTTGCTCATCCCCTTATTGTAGCGGCTACAAACAGATGAGGGAAGCGAGGCTATCCCCTTCACGTAATTTCATAATCCTCACACCTTGCGTCGAGCGAGAGAGAACGGGGATCTCGTTTACACCAGTGCGGACCACCTGACTCTTTTTGGAAATAGCGACCACTTCCTCCTCTTCCGAATGGACGATTTGAGAAGCGATAACGTCGCCGGTCTTCGCAGTCACTTTTGAAGTAAGGATGCCTGAGCCGCCGCGGCCTTGGATCTTGTACTCAGTAAGCTCCGTGCGCTTGCCATACCCATTCGCGGAAATAACGAGGAGCCAGGCATCCTTCCACTCCTTCTTAATGACATGAGCGCCGACGACAAGGTCACCCTTATCGAGCTTAATAGCGCGAACACCGCCCGCGGTGCGGCCCATCTCGCGGATATCATTCTCCTTAAAGCGAATTGACATACCCTCCTTGGTGACGATCGACGTGTCGTCACCCTTCCCGACATGAGAAACCGAGACCAAGCGGTCGCCGGCTTCGAGGCGGATAGCAATAATCCCCGACGAACGCACGTCTTGGAATGATTTAGCAGAAATCTTCTTGCCCGTGCCTTGCGCCGTGATGAGAAGAAGAGAGCCTTCAATGTTTTTCAAATTCTTTGGCATCGGCAAGATGGAGGTCACCTTCTCATCGTCTGAGAGTGCGATGAAGTTCACAATCGCCTTACCCTTCGTTGCGCGTTTACCCTCCGGAAGGTCATACATCTTGATCTGGTACGCCTTGCCGCGATCGGTAAAGAAGAGGAGGTCGTCATGAGTGGACGCGGTGAGGAAGTTCGTCACAAAGTCTTCCTCCTTTGTGTCCAAGTCGACAACGCCGACGCCGCCGCGCTTCTGACGCTTATATTCATCTGGGTTCGTGCGCTTGATGTAGCCGCCGGAGGTAAGAACGAGGGCGTTCTCTTCTTCGGGGATAAGGTCCTCAACGGAGAGGTTCTTCACCGCGCCCTTCATAACGCGTGTGCGGCGCGGGTCACCGTACTTCTCCTTCAAGGCCTCAAGCTCATCCTTCACTACCTTCAAGATCTTTGCGGCGGAAGCCAGAAGTTCCTTAAGATCCTTGATAAGCGCCTGCACTTCGAGAAGCTCATCTTCGATCTTCTTTCTCTCGAGACCAGAGAGTTTCTGGAGACGCATTTCGAGAATAGCGTTCGCCTGAATCTCGGAGAACTTGTACTTCTTCATCAAATTTTCGCGCGCTTCTTCGACGTTCTTCGACGCCTTAATGAGCTTGATGATCTCATCGATGTGGTCCAAAGCTTTCGAAAGACCGAGGAGGATGTGTTCGCGAGCTTCGGCAATCCTAAGGTCATAGGTGGCGCGGCGCCTAACCACTTCCTTCCTGTGCTTCACGAACTCTTCAAGAATAGCCTTAAGGGAGAGCGTCTGCGGCACGCCATCAACGAGGGCTACCAAGTTCAAGTGGAAGGTGTCCTCAAGCTGAGTGTGCTTATACAAAGAGTTGAGCACCTTCTGCGGCTGACTACCCTGCTTCAAGTCGATAACGACGCGGATATCTTTGGTCGACTCATCACGCAAGCCCTTAATCCCCTCGATCTTTTTCTCACGATGGAGTTCGGCGATCTTCTCGATAAGGTCAGCCTTGTTGACGCGGTATGGGATTTCGGAAATGACGATCTGGAAGTCTCCTTTCTTGTTCTCGCTAATTTCCGCGACGCCGCGCGTCACGACAGGACCACGGCCCGTTGCATACGCCTGGTGAATATCTTTCTCATTGAAAATAACGCCGCCCGTCGGGAAGTCTGGACCCTTCACGAACTCAAGAAGGTCTTCCGTCGTTGCCTCAGGGTCGTTCACGAGCATGATCGTCGCATCGACGACTTCGTTCAAATTGTGCGGCGGAATGTTCGTCGCCATACCGACAGATACCGAGCTGGCCGTTCAAGAGCAAGTTCGGAGCGGCTGCCGGGAGGACGACCGGTTCTTCCTTGGTGCCGTCGTAGTTCGGGCGGAAGTCGACTGTTTCCTTCTCGATATCCTTCAACATCTCGCTCGCGAGCTTGCTCATCTTCGCCTCCGTATAGCGGTATGCGGCCGCACCGTCGCCGTCGATCGAGCCGAAGTTACCTTGGCCGATGACAAGCGGGTAGCGCATCGCGAAGTCTTGCGCCAAGCGCACCATGGCGTCATAGACGGCGACGTCGCCGTGCGGGTGATACGAGCCGATCACGTCTCCGACTACCGTTGCGGACTTACGAGTCTTCGCGGAAGCTGTGAGCCCCTTCTCGTTCATCGAGTAAAGGATGCGGCGGTGCACCGGCTTCAACCCGTCGCGCACATCCGGCAGCGCGCGGTCAGTGATGACGGACATCGCGTAGTCGATGAAGGAGTCCTTCATCTCAGCCGTAATAGGCCGGTTGATCACCCGGTCAGTTGGAAGTTGGATATGTTCTTCGTTAGTTGCCATACGTATTGACGCTGCTCTCCTCGCGGAGTTCATCATACCCCGAACGGATGTTCAATTCACCAAAGCTCTCTCCCATGACTGACCAGCCACTCTTGAGCGAAGTCCACGCCTCAGAGAAAGATTGACTTAGTGATTCAAAAGGACCCACTTCACTCGCGGACGCAAGGAGATTCACATTCGCATCAGCAACGACTTCGCCCTGATCTGCTGTGCGCACCATAAGCCAACCAGCAAAGATCATAAGAGTGACCGCGCCGGACACCACTAACGCAAAATTCTTCTGGTGATGCTCAGAACGCGTGCGTAAGCTGGAGAGATATTTTCGCATAATGCTATTCCTCTTTAAGGACCACGACTTCGCCTTCCTTGCCTTCCAAATCTTTTTTCTTCACAACATATTTCTCAATCGCGGCAACAGTGGCCTGGCCGCCCTCCTTCAAGAACTGCGCGAGAGACGTCTTGTCGACGTGCGTTGGAATAATAATAGAAGGTTCGAGCGAAACGGCGAGTTTATAGGCGGCGGCCGGCTCGAGAACAGAAGCACCGCCTGCTGGCACAAAGAGGATATCGATATCCTCAAGCGTTTCGATGAGCTCTGACTTGAGTTCCGAATTCGCGAGAGCACCCAAGATACAGAGCTTCATCCCTTCAAAGGATACGAGGTAGATCGTGTTGTAGCCGTCCTTACCCTGAGAAAGGAAGCCTTTGATGAAAATATCCTTCACCTCGTACTCGCCGGGACCAGTGATAACAAAGCCGGATTTCTCGGATGTGGCGTCAACTGCAGCCGCCGCCGTGGAGAAAAGGGTGACGTCCGCGCTTGTTTTCGCTGAAGGGTTCACGACGAGCGAGAGTTCGCCATGAGAGATTTTTAAACTACCGCCGCCTTGGTGCGTGATGATCATTTGTACCCGAAAGTATAGCAAATTAGGGCTCAAATGTCCTGCTTGACAAATACCTTGGACTATGCTACTATGGATATAGACAGCTCCACTCTCATCCCCTAAGGAGGGATCCATGAAATTCACGAGACTCGTCGCGTTCGCGCTTCTCCTGCTCAGCTTCGCCGCCTCCGCCGCCTGCGACGTCTCCCCCGAAACGTCCGAGGCGCTCTTCCAAAAGGAGGGCGGTGGCAGGGTCGTTTGGCACGACACCGAGTACGAGCACGCCGTCGTCTGCAACAAGGAAGGGCAGCTGGTCGTGGGCTACAGGAACAAAGAGGCCGTTACCATGAACCGGAACTCGATTGGCCTCTGCGGAGAAGGAGAGCTCTTCTGGAGTGACTACCAGACAGCTCTCCAGCAGGGATGGACGGCGGACAAGGCGAAAGCCGCCATGGCTACGCTCAAGGACAGCTTGAAGTAGGCACCGGCCGCGAACACAAAGGGCAGACCACCACGGTCTGCCCTTTTCTTATGCTCAAAATATGTTAGTATTGCCCCGTTCCTTATTAACCCCCGTTTCCGTTATCCCTCTTGGTCTGGCAACCACTGATGACCCAAGAGGACCGGCGACGGCACACTACATATGGCATTGTTTGGCAGAAAAAAGAAAACTGAAGAAGAGGCTCCGGTAGTCGCAGAGACTTCCAAGCCAGAGAAGGCGAAGAAAGCTCCTAAAATTAAGAAGGAAAAGGTCCTCGACGCCGCGGCAGAGGCTGTTAACTCGTACCTCGCCGTCCTCCCAACTCCCCCAGCTATCGACGACATGGTCGAGGGTCCGGTCATCTCGATCGACAAGGGCGCAGTCTACATCGACCTCCCTCCCTTCGGTACCGGTATCATCTACGGCAAGGAGTTCCAGAACGCGCGCGATATTATCAAGAGAATCAACGTCGGTGACACAGTAAACGGTAAGGTCGTCGACATCGGCGGCAAGGAAGGTTACATCGAGATTTCCCTCAAGGAAGCTCGCCAAGCCATCATCTGGTCTGAAGCGGAAGACGCTATCCGTGAGAAGCGCGCCTTCGAACTTCCGATTACCGATGCCAACAAGGGCGGTCTCATCATCAACTGGCAAGGCATCACGGGATTCCTCCCAGCCTCTCAGTTGAAGCCTGAGCACTACCCACGCATTGCAGACGGCGACAAGGACAAGATCCTCGACGAGCTTCGTAAGCTTGTGGGCGAACGCCTCCTCGTCACGATGATTGGTGCGAACCCGAAGGAAGGTAAGCTCATCTTCTCCGAGAAGTCTCCAGAAACGAAGGATAAGGAAACGATTGTCTCCAAGTACACCTTGGGTGACGAAGTCGCTGGTGAAGTCACGGGCCTCGTTGACTTCGGTGTCTTCGTGAAGCTTGAAGAAGGTCTCGAAGGCCTCGTGCACATCTCTGAGATCGATTGGGGTCTCGTCGAGAATCCAAAGACTATGTTCAAGATCGGTGAGAAGGTCCGCGTGAAGGTGATCGAGATCAAGGAGGGCAAGATTTCCCTCTCCATCAAAGCCTTGAAGGAGAACCCATGGAAGGATGCCGCCAAGAAATACAAGAAGGACGACACTGTCTCCGGCGTTATCATCAAGTTCAACAAGCACGGTGCTTTGGCCTCGATTGAGGAAGGTGTCGCGGGCTTGGTCCACATCTCAGAGTTTGGTTCGGAGGAAAAGCTCCGCTCCTCACTTGAAATGGGTAAGGTCTACAACTTCAAGATCACTCTCTTCGATCCAAAGGAACAGAAGATGGCCTTGAGCTACATCGCGAAGTAATTCTCAAACGCTTTGT
>CAZBQU010000022.1:0-4992 GCA_964494215.1 uncultured Candidatus Saccharibacteria bacterium
TGGGAAGAATTTAAGGCGGAAATTGAAGCGGGCAACTTTGTCCTTGCTCATTGGGATGGAGATAAAGAGACCGAGGCTGCAATCAAAGAAGAAACTAAGGCGACGATTCGTTGCATTCCATTTGACCGAGAGGCAGAAGAAGGAACCTGTATCAAATCTGGTAAGCCATCTCAGGGTCGAGTTGTTTTTGCCCGCTCCTACTAATAATGAATCTCAAGGCCTTCAAAAATTTGCGCCAGTACTTTTCCCACGACATGGGAATCGATCTGGGTACTGCCAACACGCTCGTCTACATGAGCGGACGCGGGATTGTCGTCAACGAGCCATCGGTAGTTGCGGTGAACCAGAAGACGGGGCAAGTTGTTGCCATTGGTACGGACGCGAAGGCGATGCTTGGTCGCACGCCGACACACATCTTGGCTATTAAGCCTCTCGTCGATGGTGTCATCTCAGACTTCGAGACGACGGAGGAGATGGTGAGTTACTTATTGGGCAAGGCCACAGCTGGTTCGAAGAAGCTGTTGAGCCCGCGCGTCGTTGTTGGTGTGCCGAGCAACATCACGAACGTCGAGATCCGCGCGGTTCGCGACGCCGCGAGGAACGCGGGGGCTGGGGAAGTGCACATTGTGGAAGAGCCGATGGCCGCCGCGATTGGTATGCGCCTCCCGATCCATGATCCGGTCGGGAACATGGTCATCGACATCGGCGGCGGCACGACCGACATCGCTATTATTTCCTTGGGAGGCGTCGTGCGAAGTAAGAACGTGCATATCGCGGGAGACAAGTTTAACGCGGACATTATTTCATACGTGAGAAACCAGTTTAAGATTCTTATTGGCGACAAAACGGCCGAGACAGTAAAGATCGCCATCGGTTCTGTTTTGCCGACGCATGCTCCTCTTGAGATGGCTGTGAAGGGTCGAGACCTTGTCACCGGGTTGCCCAAGGAAGTGATCCTTACAGATACCGACATTCGCGAAGCGCTCTCCGTCTCGGTCGAGAACCTTATCGAGGCAACGCGCGAAGTGCTCGAGTCGACACCACCCGAAATTCTCTCCGACGTAATGCAGCGTGGCGTCTACCTCGCAGGTGGTGGTGCACTCCTGAAGGGATTGCCGGAACTTATCGAGAACGAGATCAACATCCCTGTGTATGTCGCTGCCGACCCTCTGACCGCCGTGGCGCGTGGCACCGGCATCATCCTCGAGAATCTGGAAGCTTTTAGAGACGTCCTCATTGAAAACGAAGATGAGCTACCTCCCAAGAAATAGAAATCGCACCTCGCATCGCAAATCTGCGCTCATGCTGGCGGGTATCTTTGTCGGTGGAGCGATTTTCTTTGGTCTGTTGGGTGGACCGATTCTCACTCTTGTCTCTCCGATCTGGCAGGGAGAAAATATGCTTGGAAGAGCGCTCGCGCACATGGGAGAGAATTTCCGAACACGCAGTTCTCTCGTCCGCGAAAACATTGCCTTACGTGAAGATGTCGCTTCGCTCGAACTGCAAGTTTCCTCACTCAACCTCGCCCTTTCTCAAGAACGTTCTCTCGCGGAGCTCTTGGGTCGAGAGCGACGAGTCGAGGAGGTGGTGGCTTCCGTTCTCACTCGTCCGCCGCAAAGCCCATATGATTTGTTTGTGATTGATGCTGGAGAGAAAGAGGGCCTCATGGTCGGCGCGTGGGTGAGGTTGCCAGAGGGGCCGCTCTTGGGAACGATTTCGGATCTCTTCGCTCATTCCGCCAAGGTGAAGCTCTTCACCACTGCCGGTGAGAAGACCGAGGCAGTGCTTGAGCGCGGCGGTGTGCCGGTTATCCTTGAGGGGAGGGGTGGTGGCAGTTTCCGCATTGTTGTCCCTCGCGAAACGTGGGTAGAAGCGGGGGACCGCGTCGTGTCGGCCGACACAGGAGAGAGCCTTCTCGGGGTCGTCGAGAAGGTGGTGGTCGAGCCGACGGATTCTTTTAAAGAGATTTTGGTCAAGAGTCCGGCCAATATTTTCTCTGTGCGTCTTGTGACAATCTCTCTCTGATGCGCGCTCGGATTCTCGCTACGTGTTTGCTTGTTCTCACGGTCCTTTTTCTGCCGTACTGGTTATATCTACCGCTCCTTATACTTGGCATGGCACTTATTCCGTTGTACTGGGAGGCCATCATGGTAGGGTTCCTCATCGACACGTTATACGGTCCAAGCGGCCTTCCCATTCTCACCTCGGTTGCGTTCTGGTCCTTTCTTATGCTGGTTGCGAGCATGCCGTTGCGTGAGCGACTTCGCTGGCGTCTCTAATTCATATGTCAAAAATTCTTTTCAATCGCGTGAAGTCTCACCTCGGTATTTCTCCCAAGCTCTCGGGCAAATACGGGGATATTAATCCGGAAGATATTTTCCTCGACTCGGCTAATCTTCCAGGCTTCGATGAGCACACGCTCCAAGGTCGCCTTGAGCGTCCTATGGGGAGTAAGACCTTTACGGGTGTGAAAGTATTGCTCGGCTGTATTGTGCTCCTCTTGGTGGGTAAGCTGTGGCTCCTCTCGATCTGGGACGGCGAAGCGTACGCGCAAATATCGGAGAACAATCGCCTCGAGCAAACGCTCGTCTTCGCGAACCGCGGAGCGATTCATGATCGCCACGGTTTGGAGCTCGCGGGCAACGCCATTAAGACAGATGTGCTCGGTTTCGCGGCTCGCCAATATGCACCCATCAAGGGCCTCGCGCACCTTGTTGGATATGTGAAGTACCCGCTCGCGGATAAGACCGGCTTTTATTATGAGAAAGAATATCGAGCGCGAGACGGTGTCGAACTCTCGTACGATAAGGTTTTGCGTGGCGTCAATGGCGAGAAGCTCGTGGAAACGGACGTGAAGGGCAACGTCACCTCGGAGAGTGTCGTCGAGAAGCCGGTGGATGGTCAAACGGTCACTCTCTCTGTTGACGCGAAGGTGAACGAAGTGCTCTTTAAGGCGATTGAGTCACTCGCGCGAGGGAGCCGCTTTGTTGGTGGAGCGGGAGTGATTATGGATGTGGAAACAGGAGAGATTCTTGCACTCACGAGTTACCCCGAATATGACCAAAATGCCTTGACGACAGGCCTCAATCAATCGGCTTTCAATACGCTTATCAATGACTCTGGCAAACCATTTCTCAACCGAGTGGTCGGCGGTTTGTATACTCCGGGCTCGATTGTGAAGCCGATTGTGGCCTTGGGTGCGTTGCGCGAGGGAATCATTAATCCTGAGAAAGAAATTCTCTCCACAGGCTCCATCAGTGTGCCGAACCCGTACGATCCGGCGCGTCCTTCCATCTTCCGAGACTGGAAGGCGCATGGTTGGACAGATATGAAAGAAGCCTTGGCTGTATCTTCTGACACGTACTTCTATTCGATTGGCGGTGGCTTCGGTGGGCAAGCTGGGTTAGGAATCACTCTTATTGATAAGTACTTCGACCTCTTTGGTCTCGAAGAAGAAACGAGTATCCCGCTTGTCGGCGAAGTTTCTGGTATTGTGCCAACTCCTGAATGGAAGAAAGAAAAATTTAATGGCGATATCTGGCGTTTGGGTGATACGTATATCACCGCCATCGGTCAGTATGGTACGCAAGTGACTCCTATTAATGCTGTACGCTTTACGGCCGCAGTGGCGAACGGGGGTAAGCTCTTGCGCCCGACGCTCCTTTTAGGTGGAGAGGGGGATCCAGTCGTGCGCCGAATCGACTTGCCCAAAAAGGATTTCGACATTGTGCGTGAGGGGATGCGAGAGGGTGTAGAGTATGGAACGTCGATAGGGTTAAACGTCCCATACGTCACCGCCGGAGCAAAGACGGGTACAGCAGAAATCGGGTCAGGCAAGTCGTATGTGCACTCCTGGACAGCAGGCTTCTTTCCTTTCGAGCATCCGCGGTACGCCTGGGCAGTCATTATGGAAAAGGGGCCTGCAACGAACACGGTGGGCGCTTCGACGGTGATGCGGCAGGTTTTTGATTGGATGCAGGAGAACGAACCTGAATACTTCCAATAAAGCTCTTCATAAGGTACTATTTCCTTAATCAAATTTATGAACACCGAAACAGAATACTTGACGAAAGAGAAACATGATGAGCTTGAGAAGGAGCTGCAGGTCTTGAAGACGACGAAACGCAAGGAGGTCGCGGAAGCCCTTGAGTATGCAAAGTCCTTGGGCGACCTCTCTGAGAACGCTGAGTACCACGAAGCTCGCGACAGTCAGGCTTCTGTTGAAGAACGCATCCAGCGCATCGAACAGATCCTAAAGACCGCCTCCATTGTTTCTGGTAACGCCTCAGGTGCTGTGGCTGTTGGCTCAACGGTAACGCTTGAGCGTGAGAGTGATAAGGCACGCAAGAGCTACACGATTGTGGGTTCCGAAGAAGCTGATGCGGCTAAGGGCATGATCTCGATGCGCTCACCGCTTGGTCTCGCGGCCCTCGGTAAGTCTAAGGGCGAGACGTTCTCTTTCGAAACTCCATCTGGGCTTGTGAAGTATAAGATTATCGATATCTCCTAACGCGCCATGCGCCTTACCGAACAGAGCGCCTCCGACTGGGCCGCTACAGCTGCTGAAGCGGCTCTTTCGGCCCATCCGGACAAGGCTCTCTATACGACGGCGGCGGGGATTAGCCCTTCGGGCGTCGTCCACTTTGGCAACTTCCGTGACATCGTCACCTCGCACCTCGTGCGAGAAGAATTCTTGAAGCGTGGTAAGAAGGCTCGCCTCATTTTCTCCTGGGACAATTTCGACCGCTTCCGTAAGGTGCCAGCCGGAGTTCCAGAATCATTTGCGGAGCATGTCGGCAAGCCTCTTTCAAAGATTCCTGATCCATGGGGCGAAGCTGCGTCTTATGCCGAGCATTTCCAGAAGCCTTTCGTCGAAGCGATGGAGAAGCTCGGTATTGATATCGAATATCGTGATGAGACAGAGATGTATGAGAGCGGCGCCTACGACGAGCAGATTTTCCATGCGTTGAAGCATCGTGAGAAGATTGCCGA
>CAZBQU010000022.1:5092-7733 GCA_964494215.1 uncultured Candidatus Saccharibacteria bacterium
TGGCCAATGCGCTGGCAATATGAAGGTGTCGACTTTGAACCGGGTGGGCACGATCATGCTTCTCCGGGCGGTAGTTATGATGTGGCCACTCAGGTTTCCGCAGATATTTTCAATTACGAGCCACCCGTCTTTATCGAATACAAATTCGTCGGCATCCAAGGTCAAGGCTCTAAGATGTCAGGCTCGAAGGGGAATGCCGTCTCTCCTTTGGAACTTTTGGATATCTATGAACCCGCGGTGTTGAAGTGGCTCTACTTCCGCAAGGCTCCGGGGCAGTCCTTCGAGCTCGCCTTTAACTCGGAGATTTATCGTCAGTACGACGAGTACGACGCTGAGCATCCAGATCTCAAAGCCATTCCATTCCGCCAAGCGGTTGGCTTCGGTCAGGTGGTGCAGTGGCATTCGGATAAACTGGAAACAGTGTTGAAAGCCCTTGGCTATACCTATAGCGCGGAGAGCATCACGGCGCGTCTCGTTCTCGCCAAGAACTGGCTCACCAAGTACAACCCGGATGAAGCGATTAACTTAAATCCTTCTTTCAACACTACCTATTTTGAGAATATGTCAGATGAGGCAAAGGCGTTGGTTGCTCGCTTGCGTGCTGAGCTTGAGACAAGAGAGGGAGCGGCGATCGCGGATCTCGAAGAGCTCGTGTACGCGATTCCTAAGAGCACAGAGCTCGACGAAGCAGAGCTTAAGAAAGTGCAGCGTGCGTTCTTCACAGACGTCTACAATCTCCTCATCGGCAAAGACACAGGACCTCGCCTCGGGACCTTCCTCTGGGCAGCAGATAGAAAGCAGGTTCTAGAGCTATTGACTTTTTAATAAAATAGGTGTATAGTTAGAGGCAGTTGAACATGTTGCGGCAGGCGCCGCGGGAGATTGAAATGAAGATACTTCGAGGTGTTTTCCTCGTTCTGGCGGGGTTCGTGGCTGGCGTGCTCTACGTTGGACTCAACGTCGGGCAGAATCTTCAGAAAGGTTCTGAAGTCAGTCTCGGCGATAGGCACTTCTTGCCCGTCGAGTTCGAGAAGGCCGACAACGGTCTCTGTGATCTCTTCTTGAAGAAGTCTGATGGTGCCAAGGACTATCTTCGACGGATCGAATGTCCTAAGGAGTAGTCAGACTGCGCGACACGCAAAAAGCGGATCCTCACGGATCCGCTTTTCTTATTTCTATCTATTTCTTTTCTTTAATTTCAGTTTCCAGCTTCTCGACCAGTTCATCCTGATCCATAGCTCCGAGTTGGCCTGCATCGCGGCTCTCTACTCCAACTTTGTTTTCTGCGATTTCTTTGTCGCCTACGATAAGGAGGTAGGGAATCTTTTCAGACTTGCCGTTCCTGATCTTTTTGCCCAGAGACTCACCAGTGACGTCGATCTCGGTGCGGATACCGGCGGCTTGCAGTTTCGCTACGAGAGCTTCCGCGTACGCGACATGTCCTTCGCCGATTGGTAGCACGCGCGCCTGGACAGGGGCGAGCCAGAGGGGGAAGGCGCCAGCGTACTTCTCGATGAGGAAGGCCATAGTGCGCTCGATTGTGCCGACCGAAGAGCGATGGATGACGAAGGCGCGATGCTTTTCGCCGTCAGCACCGGTGTAGTTAAGATCAAAGCGGTCTGGCATACAGAAGTCGTACTGGACAGTGAAGGCTGTGTCCTCCTTGCCGTTCACGTTTTTCATCTGGACGTCGATCTTCGGTCCATAGAAGGAGGCTTCGCCTTTTGCTTCTTCGAATTCAACACCTCGGGCTTTCATAAGTTCACGCAAGAGGCCTTCTGCTTTGTCCCACGCTGCTTCGTTGCCGGGGTACTTTTCCTGATCAGTGCGATCGCCCATCGAGAGTCGATAGCGATAGTCGGTGCCGAGTTGTAACCCGAAGATGCTCGAGAGGTATTCGATGAGGTCGAGCGCTTTACCAGCCTCTTCAACCGCCTGTTCCTCGGAAGCACAGATGATGTGAGCGTCGGAGAGGCACATGGCGCGGACACGCTGGAGGCCCATGAGTTCGCCGGACTGCTCATAGCGGTAGAGCTTGGCCCACTCGGCAATACGCATCGGAAGGTCCTTGTAACTGCGCGGCTTCGTGAGGTAGAGCTCGAAGTGGTGCGGGCAAGTCATCGGGCGGAGCATGAACTCCTCATCGTCAATAACGATCGGTGCGTACATGGAATCCTTGTAGTGAGGGTAGTGGCCACTCTTTTTGTAGAGGTCGAGCTTGGCAATGTCGGGGGTGTAGACGTGAAGATATCCGCGGCGGGTTTCTTCCTCGACGATAAGATTCTCAATAATGCGGCGCACGATAGCGCCTTTTGGGAGCCAAAGGGGCAAGCCTTTACCGACAGTGTCAGAGAAGGTGAAGAGCTCGAGCTCCCTACCTAATTTCTTGTGGTCTCGGTCTGCGGGTGAGGCGGGATTCGGTTGATTTTCATTCATGGGGTTAATCCTAACAGACTCCTAATAAAAACAAACCCCTTCGCTAAGCATTGACTGCTATTTTCAATTATGGCAATTTATGCAAGGAGGATAGGCATGAGAGGATTTTTTGGCTTGCTCCTGACGGTTGGTGGATTTATCGGTTTGGTGGTGATGATCTTCATCGCCTTTTCTTTAAAAAATGATCAGGCTGCAAAAAAGGGGA
>CAZBQU010000023.1:0-7627 GCA_964494215.1 uncultured Candidatus Saccharibacteria bacterium
AAGCTCTGTTGAGGCGATGGTACTCGCAAGGGGAGAGTAGCTAGGCGCCAGAACAAAGTATTTGATTACATGTCACAACAAAGCCTTAAAACAAGGCTCTTTTTCGTACCCGAAGGAGGTGCTTGACAAATGTAATATATATTACTATAATAATAATTAGTCTGATCTTCTTTCTTCAGGAGTGATTGAACGTTATGAAAAAACTAACCTGTGTTTGCCTGTTTTTCGTGTGCTGTTATGTGCCGCTTGCAGCTCAGGGGGTGACGGAGGTGCCCGTCTCTTCGACGAAACTCGTCGCGGCGATGAACCATGGCTTGGCGGATCTGGGGTTTGAATTTATCCGGTTCCAAATGGCCGGCCACGTCAAGTCCGGAGCCGCGCTCGTCTCTCTGACTATCGCAATGGACGTGAAGTGCCCCGACGGACGGGTGCACGCCACGAGCCTCGTTCTCTCTCCGATGGCCAACCTCAAACTGTTCGAACAAACAGTGCTGGTTGAGAATGGCGAACGGTTTCTTGGAATCGAAGAGGTTGCGCGCCGTAGCATCGGGGCTAATTTCGATGACAAGGCATTCCAGCTGGCCGAAGCCTCCTTCTTCGGCGAGACGGCCGGGCGTCTTTGTTACACTCCAGCGAGGTATCAAGTGGTCTCGGTCTTGCAGAATCAACAAGGGAAGTTCTTGTTCCGCCCGATTTCGATCTCGGTGGAAAAGTACCGTAGTTTGGTGCAGGGTAAGTAGAATGCGTGTTTTAAGGACTGTGCTCCGCGGCCAAAACCGCGGGGCACTTTTGTTTTGATATACTGTTCTCATGAATTCCTGGTCTCGCATGCGCAAACGAATAGTGCTCGGCATTGCGCTTCTGTGCGCGGCGGTACTCATTGGCCTGCCGACGTACTTCGTCTTCCATCGGACAGCTACATGTAGTGACGCTCTTATGAATGGTGACGAGACAGGCGTCGACTGCGGCGGTGGGTGCCAGCGCCTCTGCACTATCGAATCTCTACCCCTTGTGATCAAGGGTGACCCGCGCATCCTTACGATTGCCCCTGGCACGTATGAAGTCGTCGCTCTCCTTGAGAATCCAAATGCCACCGCGGAAATCCGCCGCGCTCAGTACACGGTGAGTGTGTACGCTGCGGGCAGCCTCGTACCGGTGAAGACGTTTACAAACACAGCCTTTGTTCCGGCAGGGGAAGCCTTCGCTATCTTTGAAGGACCTTTTGTTTTGGAGGCAGATATCTTGCCTGCGCGGGCTACACTTGAATGGAGTCGTGCCTCACTTGTCTGGGAGAAGGTGGCTCTCCCTGCCGTCGAACTCTCGATTGGTCAAAGTACCTTCTCGCGTTTGGAAACTGCTCCTCGACTCGAAGCCACGGTTGCGAACGGCACGCGCCGTGATGCCGCGAACATTGACCTCACAGCTCTCATCTATGACGCGGGCGGGACAATCTTTGCCGCTTCGAAAACCTTGATCCCCACACTTGGGCCAGGACAGCAAACGCAAGCGATCTTTACGTGGCCGCAACCATTTCCTACATCACCCGTTGAAGTGGAAGTCCTCATGAGAATATTTCCCGACTCGACCTACGTACGATAGCGGCGGCTTCCATGGTTAAAAAATTTCTCGACAGAATATATCTCGATTGGTTCATGTTCGTCCCAGCGCTCCTCATCTCTTTCGCGGGGCTTGTGACGATGAACTCCTTTGCGGGAGATAATTACTTTTTCTTCCGTCAGTCGATTTGGATCCTCCTTTCCCTTTTTGTATTCCTCGGCGCGTGCGCTGTGGATTGGCGCTTCTTGCGCCGCACCTCGGTCTTGGTGCCACTCTTCGGCGTCATTCTCCTCACCTTGGGGAGCTTGTTCCTCGTAGGGCAGATCATGCACGGTGCGCAAAGTTGGTTCCAGTTCGGCCTGCTCGCGTTCCAACCTTCGGATGTCGCGAAGCTCGTCCTCATCCTTATCCTGGCCAAGTACTTCTCGCGCCGACACATTGAGATCAAGAACTTGCGACATGTCATGGTCTCGGGTGTATACGCGGGGATTCTCTTTATCCTCGTGTTTCTCCAACCAGACTTCGGTTCGGCGATGGTCATCTTCGGTATCTGGTTTGGCATGGTCCTCGTTTCCGGGATCTCGAAGAAGCACCTCGCGTACGTGGCGCTTATCGGTATTGGGATCTCGACCGTGCTCTGGCTCTTCGTCTTTGAGCCGTATCAGAAGGCGCGCATTATGACCTTCCTTCACCCTACGGCGGACATCCATGGTGCTGGATACAATGCGTACCAATCAACCATTGCTGTCGGTTCGGGAGAGCTTTTGGGTAAGGGGGTGGGCCAGGGGAGTCAGTCGAAGTTGCAGTACTTGCCGGAATACGAGACGGACTTCATCTTCGCTGCCTTCGCCGAAGAATGGGGTTTCGTGGGGACGGGGATACTGCTTTCGCTTATGCTCTTCCTGTTGTTCCGGATTATCAACAACGCCGCCGTTGCAGCCACCAACTTCGAGACGCTCTTCGGGTTGGGAGTGGTGATCCTCTTTACTGTGCACTTGGTTGTCCACGCGGGGATGAATATGGGGGTGATGCCGGTAACGGGAATTGTCTTTCCTCTCATGAGTTATGGCGGCTCACACTTACTTATGGAATGGCTCGCGCTCGGGATGATGTCGAGTATGCGACGAGATTCGACTGCACCGCGAAATTAGTATTGGGCAAAGGTCCCCGCGTACATTGTCTCTAGGGAAAAGTTTTCTAGAGGTTGGTTCAATATTTCACTTACGCCGCCGACACGGTTCGCTTCAATAGGGAGGCCTGCGAGCTTCGCTTCAAGTAAGACATAGGGCAACCCTTCTTTAAGAGACGGAAGGGCGAAAACGTCGAAACCCTTAAGGGCCTCTTCTCGAGGGAGGAAGCCAAAAAGTTTTACCCGGTCTTCTAATCCGTATTCTTTAATGTTATGAACGAGGAATTCTCGGTTCTCACCTTCGCCGACGATAGCCACGTACATATTTTTATTTCGACGAGCTTCTTCTATGAGCGCAATGTGATTCTTGTTTTTATTTAATTCACCAATCGTGCCGGTGATGTGCGCGCCAGTAGGGAAGGCACGGCGGATGATCTCTCCCGTGCCGAACTGAGTATTGAAATCGATGCCGTTGTAGATACGACTCACCTTATCGCTGACGAAAGGCCACGACTTCACCGCAGCAAGATCAGCATCGGAGACTACGATCGTGTGGTGGGCTCCAAGAATAGTCAGCCACGAGAAGAAGGCGATGATCTGCTTCTGCCAATAAGGGCGCTCTTCGTGGAAGGTCCAGCCATGAGCCGTAAAGATAATTCGCGGTACTCCGAGAAGCCTTCCCGCAAAGATACCAGCACCACCCATCTTGGCGCTGTTGATGTGGAGAACGTCGGCCCGCTCGCGCGAGAGAGCTTTAATGATAAACCAGAGACGCGAGGCATCGTGAAGGAGATCCATGTCTCGGCCAAAGCCAGGAATGCTGATGACCCTGATCTTTTCTGCTTCTAGTTTCTCCACCAAAGCGCCTCGACCACCACACAGGACGGCTACCTCGTGTCCGCGGCGCTTGGCCTCAAGAGCAAGGTCGAAGACGTAGCGTTGTGCGCCGCCAAAGTTCGACTTCGTGATGCCGTAGAGAATCTTCATAAAGGTATGGTCATTATACTTGTTTTGTTGTATAATGCACGTACATGAATGTGGCGAAGCGCAAAGAGCCGTTGATTCTCTTGGCGGGTGACGTCCTCTTTTTCCTCGTCTCTCTATGGGGAGCGCTCCTCTTCCGCAGCGGAGAATGGCCTTCCCGTGAGCTCTTTCTCACTCACCTCGTGCCGTTTAGCTTCCTTTTCGCCATGTGGGTGGTGGTCTTCTATATCGCCGGTCTCTACGAGAAGCACACGACCATCCTTCAATCGCGTCTCCCGGCCGCACTCGCCGGCGCGCAGCTTACCAACTCAGCTGTTGCGGTTATCTTCTTTTATTTTGTGCCATTCTTCGGGATCACGCCGAAGACGATTCTCTTCCTCGTGCTCGCGTTCTCCTTCCTCCTCATTTTGTTCTGGCGCATGTATGGGTACTTTGCGTTAAGTCGAGCCAAGACCACAAACGCCATCCTTATCGGCTCAGGCGTTGAGATGAAAGAGCTTGTGAGTGAAGTGAATAGTAATCCGATTTATAATCTCCGCTTCGTTTCCTCGATCGACCTCAGCCGCACGGAGGAGGGATTCTGGCGAGAGGTTGTCTCGCGCGCCTACGCGGAAGATGTCTCAGTGATCGCGATTGACCTCGCACACGAAAACGTCGAGCCTGTTTTGCCGCATCTCTACAACCTCATCTTCTCGAACGTGAACTTCATCGATATGCACAAGATCTATGAGGACATCTTCGACAAGGTGCCGCTTTCGCTCCTGCACTACAACTGGTTTCTTGAAAATATTTCTACCAAGCCGCGCACAGCGTACGATGGCTTGAAGCGCGTCATGGATATTATCTTTGCCGGGGTATTGGCTTTTGCTTCGCTCGCGCTCTATCCATTTGTGTGGCTCGCAATACGACTTGATGACGGCGGACCGTTGTTTATTAGGCAAGAGCGGGTGGGGGAGAGTAACCGCCTCATCAGGATTTTGAAGTTCCGCAGCATGACGCATGACGACAAGGGTGAGTATGGTACGGATACTCGACCAAGCACGGTGACTCGTGTGGGCGCCTTCTTGCGTAAGTCGCGCATCGACGAGTTGCCGCAGTTGTGGAATGTCGTGAGAGGTGACCTGTCACTTATTGGGCCTCGTCCGGAGTTGCCGCCGCTCGTCCGACACTACACCGAAGAAATTCCGTACTACAATGTGCGTCATCTTATTAAGCCTGGTCTCTCGGGGTGGGCGCAGATTTATGGTGAGCATGGTCACGGCGCTGTTGCTGTCGACGAGACGAAGAACAAGCTCTCGTATGACCTCTATTACATTAAGAATCGCTCCCTCCTTCTCGACTTGAAGGTTGCTCTAAGAACGCTTAAAACACTCGTCTCTTTTGCCGGCAGATAGGGGAGGTGCGCATTGCCGAGCTTGTGAGAATCTGTATAATCTTCCCTTATGACATCACGCACACAGATCTGGATCTCCCTTATTCTCCTGGTCGTTTTCGGCCTCTTCGGTTGGTATTTCTTCTTGAATGCTTCGAGCAAGGCAAAGCACCCCTTCCGCTTCGGGTTGGACCTCGTCGGAGGGACTGAGCTCGTGTATCGCGCGGACACATCCAAGGTCTCAAACGTGAATGATGCTATGGCTTCCTTGAAGGAAGTAATCGAGAACCGCGTGAACATTTTCGGTGTTTCCGAGCCACTCGTCCAGACTGAGTCGGCCGGTCTTGTCTCCGGCAATACCGACGAGCGTCTCATTGTTGAACTCCCCGGTGTGACGAACATCGACGAAGCAATCCGCCTTATTGGTCAGACACCTACCTTGGAATTTCGTTTGGCGAAGCCGAACTACCAAGAGATTGTGAAGAACAATCCCCAAGCCACGGTGGCAGACGTCTTTGATGCAACAGGACTCACTGGGCAGTACCTTGTGCGCGCACAGGTTGTCTTCAACTCGACGACCAACGCACCTCTCGTTTCTCTCCAGTTCAACGACGAAGGCAAGAAGCTCTTCGCAGCGCTCACCAAGGCCAATGTCCACGGGACGCTCGCTATCCTTCTCGACGGCAAGATTCTCTCCGCGCCAACTATTAATGAAGAGATCTCAAATGGCGAAGCCCAGATCTCTGGTAGCTTCACGACAGAGGAAGCGAAGTCTCTCGTCCGCAACTTGAACTATGGCGCTCTCCCAGTTCCGATCGAGCTCCTGACTTCACAGTCTATCGGCGCTTCTTTGGGTGAGGCCGCGCTCGCCGCAGGTCTTAAGGCGGGCCTCATCGGCTTCATCGCGCTGGCTGCCTTCCTTATCTTCTGGTATCGCTTGCCAGGCATCATCTCTGTTGTCGCGCTCATGATCTACGTGCTCATTTCGCTCGCCGTCTTCAAACTTATCCCAGTTACACTTACGGCAGCTGGTATCGCAGGCTTCATCCTCTCGATCGGTATGGCTGTGGATGCGAACGTGCTTATCTTCGAGCGCACGAAGGAAGAGTTGAAGAGGGGCAAGAATATCCACGACGCTCTGCACGAAGGCTTCCGCCGCGCATGGCTCTCGATCCGCGACTCAAACATTTCTTCCATTATCACGGCGGTCGTCCTCTTCTGGCTCGGCACGGCGGCTGTCAAAGGCTTCGCGCTTACCTTGGGTCTCGGTGTGATCATCTCCATGTTTACGGCGATTACTGTCTCGCGCTCGTTCCTCTTTGCCATTGCGCCCAAGCCGACTTACAACGGGGCGGAGTCGAAGTTCAAGAGGTTTTTATTCTCTAATGGCTTTCACGTCAAATAACATGTTCGTCGTCACATACAGAAAAATTTGGTTCGCGCTCTCAGCCCTCCTTCTTGCCGCATCCTTCTGGGCATTCTTCACGTACGGCTTCAACTTCTCGATCGACTTCAAGGGCGGCACGCTCACGGAAGTACACTACAGCGCGAACATGCCAACCAAGGATGCTCTCGAGTCTCTCGTCTCTACTGATAAGTTCGGCGGCTTCTCGGTGCGCCCAACTGGTACTGATGGCTACGTTATCCGCACTCGTGAACTGACGGAAGCGGAGAAATCCACCCTCAAGTCTTCCATCCTTCCGGCTGGTGCAACAGGGACTATCGAGCGCCAGACTACCGTTGGCCCAACTGCCGGCGCTGAGCTCAAGGGCAAGGCTTTGAAGGCCATCGTTGTCGTTATTCTTATGATTGTGCTCTTTATCACTTTTGCTTTCCGCAAAGTGTCGAAGCCCGTCGCTTCTTGGAAGTACGGCTTGGCGACGATCATTGCCTTGGCGCACGATGTCATCATCCCTGCCGGTATCTTCGTCATCCTTGGTCACTATATGGGCATTGAGATCGACCTCCTCTTCGTCACAGGCCTTCTTGCCATCTTGGGTTACTCGGTCCACGACACGATCGTCGTCTTCGACCGCGTGCGCGAGAATTTGGGTCACAAGAGTGTGAACTCAAACGATGAGTTCGAGAAGGTGGTCGGGGAGTCCGTGCGCCAGACCTTCGGCCGCTCGATCAACACGTCGCTCACGATCTTTATCACGCTCTTGGCGCTCTACATCTACGGCTCCATCGCGACGGAAACCTTCGCCCTCCTCCTCTTGGTCGGTGTCGTTGTCGGTACGTATTCCTCCATCTTCGTGGCCTCACCGCTTTTGGTGACGTTTGCGAGACTTCAGAAAGGTAAATAATCTCTCATGAACAATTTCTCAATCAAAGAATCTTTCCGTAGCGGTTGGGAAATATATAAGCAGCACACGAGTGTTATTTTCCTCGCCACACTTATCCTGGCCGCGGTCAATATTGTGGCGGACAAGACGCATGGGGTGAGCTTTGGGGCCTGGTTTCTATGGGTTCCTGTCACGATCGTGGTTGCTGCCCTCCATATTGGTTGGACAAAACTTCTTCTCAAGATAAGGGATGGAGAAGCCGGGTCGCTTCGCGAGCTCGTGGCGCATGGGAACCTCTTG
>CAZBQU010000024.1:0-5295 GCA_964494215.1 uncultured Candidatus Saccharibacteria bacterium
GTACCCACCCTTCTCTATCTTTGTAAAAATTACGGTCCCCAAGGGAGAGCGGGAGCTTCTCACAACTCTGCGTGAATCCTTCCGCCAGTGGGAACCAGACGCCTTCCGCGACTCGCTCGTCATCCGCGTCCCTCGCACAGCCTGGCCTGACCCAGACCTTACCGCGAAGCTCGCTTTGCTCGGGCCCGAGTTTAGTATTAAAGTGGATCCGGAAAGTATCATATGATGATATAGCCCTGAATCATGCTCGAAAAAACTCTCATGCAGAAGAAAAACCTCATTCTCGACCGCGACGCGGCCGTGCTTCGCGCTACCGCCAAACCTGTGTCTGAAGCAGAAATCGGCTCCGCAGCCCTCTTAAAGGTTATCGCCATGATGAAAAAGGCTCTTCACGGGGAAGACGACGGCGTCGCCATTGCCGCTCCACAAATAGGGGTAAGTCTGCGTATCTTCGTCGTCAAAGGTTCGACACTCGCTCTCTCGAGCGGAGCCACCGAAGAGGAGGCGAAGGCACTCCCCGACTTCACCTTTATTAACCCCGAGATTACAAAAGTCTCCAAGAAAATGAAGTACGTGGAAGAAGGTTGCCTCTCCGTGCGCTGGCTCTACGGCGACGTCAGCCGCCATGAGAAAGTGACTGTCTCCGCCGTAGCCGAAGACGGCAAACGCTTCAGTGTTGGAGCTTCCGGCCTCTTGGCTCAGATCTTCCAACACGAAATCGATCATCTCGATGGCGTTCTCTTTATTGATAAAGCCAAGAATCTCCGTAACCTCCCACCCGATGAAGCCTAATCCTCGTATCGTCTTCTTCGGATCTTCTCGCTTCTCCGAGTATGTACTCGATGAGCTCAAAAATGCTGACCACTTCCCCGTCCTCGACATAACGTCGGCAAAGGCCCCTCTGCCTTCCGTAGAAGAGCTGAAGGAACTTCAACCCGATCTCTTTGTCGTCGCTTCATTTGGGAAAATTTTGCCCCAAGAGATTTTAAACATCCCAGCGCACGGCTCGTTGAACGTCCACCCATCTCTCCTCCCCGAACTTCGCGGTCCGGCTCCGATTCAAAATATCATCCTCGGTCACGGTGCGCCGGGCGTGACGATTATTAAAATGGATGAGCAGATGGACCACGGCCCCATCCTCGCTCAAGAAGCAGTCACTCTCGCCACTCTCCCAGACCACTACGACATTGTCGAAGAACAGCTCGCCCGCGCCGGCGGCAAACTTCTAGCCGACACGATCCCTAGCTGGATTGAAGGTGACCTCACACCTGTGCCGCAGGATGATACCAAAGCCACCTATATCAAACTTATCAAGAAAGAAGATGGCCTCCTCGACCTCGCCGCTCCCGCAGAAGAAAACGTTCGCAAAGTTCTCGCCTACAGCACATGGCCGGGGGCATATTTCTTTTTCAAACGTAAAACTGGTGAGGAAATCCGAGTTGTTGTGAAAGACGCTCGAGCAGAGAGTGGCGTCTTCACTCCCACCCGCGTCATCCCCGCAGGCAAAAAAGAAATGGATTGGGAATCTTTCCTCCGCGGCAACGCGTAGTCCTTAGTCTGCCAAATTCGAGAGTAGATGCTGAGCAACTGGTGAGGAGAAACTTTCTGCATCAGTCTGCACACGGTAAATAAAGAGGAGGAGGCACGCAGAAACGAGTCCGCCGCAGAGTACTGCTGCACTTACCCAAGGATTGGCCTGCTGTTGCCAGTAGGAAGCTGTCTTCATAGAGAGTTAGCTGCGCTTCTTAAAGAAATTGAACCCCTTCGCAAACTGCTTCACCGCCTGAGCGCCTCGACGGGTGAGCGAGAGACGTTTGCCCTTCTCATGCGTGAGCTTCTGCACGACATCGTCTCTTACAAGATCAATAGCAGCATAGAGGTCTGCTTGTTCAGAAACCGCGTAGTGGTCGAGACCATCTCCGATCAATCGCACTTCCGCACGGAAAATCTCACCATGCTTGTGATGCCCCGTTGTCTTCCCCACTTCAACCTGCACCACAGGATCGGCACCGTTTAAAAATTTGGCAATCGTAGCAATCTTCTTCTCAGCGTATTCGGCAATCGCGGGAGTCAGTTCAACACCGGTCGCTTTGATATTGATTCTCATACTATAAGTATACCAAGAGGTGCAAGAAGGGGGTGTTGATACCAATAGGAGCTAGAAAAGCTTCACAAGATAGGTATCGATCTCACGCTGGTCGAGGTCATAGAAGTACTTCCCGTCTTCATGGAGATCACTGGCCAAGTCGATGCCGACATAGCGCCAGTGCCATGGCTCGAAGACATAAAATTTGTTCTTTTCAGGATAAGAGATAACAAAGCCGTACTTATGCGCATGGTTCAGAAGCCATGTATACGCCGGGTCAGAAGCAAAGGGATTGAAGTTCGCACCAAGCTTCTTCGTCGTGAAGTCGAGTGCCGTGCCGAGTTGGTGCTCGGAATACCCCTGGTCAGCACTAAAGGCATTCGCCCCCGAGCCATAGTTCACCTTGTAGGCACTCTTCAAACTCGACTGAGCGCTAAAGGAGCGGTACGCCGACTGCACAAGAAGCTCAACACCATCGTCATGCGCGTCTTCGAGCAAGTCTTTAAGATGTGGCCACACGTCTCCATGAATCTTTGTGTTCGTGGCACCCGGACCGCGGTACTCGACGGCAATATCAGAAAGTTCTGCGGGGATGTAGTTCTCATTCAAGAAATAAATCTTTGAATACTTTTTCAATAACTCTTCGTCGGTATGCGCGAGCTTATCGAGGGTCCCCACAGTCGAGGCGATACTACCGATCTGCTCCTGGAACCCGTTGATAATCGCTTCTCGGTCCTCAACCGCGCGCATGAGGTCATACGCCACATTGCGGGCAGCTTCAAGCTCGGAAAATGTCGCCACTCGTTCCGCTTCGATGTGGGCGTAGTTCAAACGCGCGTAATACGCGAACCCTCCCAAAACAAGCACGCCCGCAATAGCAACCGGCCAACCATTCAACTTCTCATACCAGGGTCCTGTCATAATGTTTTCATTGTAACACGCGCCCTATTCCTTCTTTTTACCTTGTTTTTTATACATATTCTTTGACTCTCGTGTGAGCGCGAGAATGGAGATAACGGCGATGTAAGACGCACCAATCTCAGGTGGTAAGTGGTAGTCGATGTGCAGGACAATCTGCGCGACGATAAGGGAGACGACGAAGAGTGTCCACACAAGCGCATACACTTCGCCTGGATGCATGGAGTTATGCATGTGGTGCCAGCGACGGAACTCCTTCTCCGCACTATAGATCGCAAGCGCGGCGCAGTAGATACCGGCCACCGCGAGGACGACGTGCGTTTCGTCGAGAATGTTGTGGTGGAAGAAGTCGTAGGTAATAACTCCAAAGAACATGATCGTCCAGAAATTCACCATGATGTACCAGAAGCGGAAATTCCCGACTCTCTCTGATAAACGTAAGAGGCTTCTCATACTTTTATCCTAACACAACAGGATGAGGCGGCTACTGTTCCTGCTCTTCGAGTTTGACCGCCGCCTCAGGAGTAGAAACACTTTTACTCATGAGGAAGATGCGGATAAGAGCTACCGCGACGAGCCAGTAGACTGCCATGGCGAGGAGCGCCGTCCATTCGAAGACGGAACCAGACGTAATCTGCGAAATACGAAACACTCCCAGGAACGGGGCCATGAAGGGATATGTCACCGTGTAGATAAAGCTTGTAAAACCAGCGCCCGAGTTCGCACCCAAGAGCTTGAGCACAAAACGGAAGGCAAGCAAGGCTTCCAATACCCCCAAGATATACCACACAATCTGCGTCCCTCGATACAACGGCTTCGTACGTGGTGAATTAAATGAGTCCATACAGGAAAAGACGCAGGAGAACGCACATCACTACATATAATAAGAGCGGCAACCCTTTCGGGTTGCCGCCTGTGTCTAGAGCTCGATAGGGATCCAATCTTTTCCTTCTGGCGTCGTGGGCACCCATTCTGCCCAAACAGACAGGAAGGTGTTCCCGTTATTGCTATGCCGACACACCTTCCAGCCTTTCTTCATGTAAGGTGGAGGCTCCGAAGGGTTAAACCGAGGCCCATTCTCGAGGTAGGAGGGCTTGAAGAATTCCCAAGCCGCATCTCGCGCGTCCAACGGGATGCCGACTGACACGGATTCATGTCGCGCCGCCGGCGCAGCGAAAAGAAGACGGACCGTACGTGGCTCGCCGGACACCACCGAAAGGTGGCGGAAGCGAACTGACGCGCCCATGACTTGTTCAAAGAGCCGGGCAAGCTCTTCGTGACTCGCAGCAACACCAACATACTCGGACGGCGGTAGTTCGGTAGCTAAGACCATTTTAGAACTCCTTCTGATATGCAAAATAACATATTTAAATAGAAAGTCAAACATTACAAAATGAGTTAAAATCATCCTATGGCATCACCACAACTCCTCAGCGGCACTGTCCACGCTTTACCAAAAGATTTTAAGGAAGCTATTCTGGCTTCGAAGTCCGTTCTGGACCTGTGGCAAGACATTACTCCCCTCGCCAGAAACGAATGGATCTGCTGGGTCACTTCAGGCAAAAAGGCTGAGACACGTGATACACGAATTACAAAAGCTCTTTCGAAAATGAAAGGCGGCATGCGTCGCCCGTGCTGCTGGGTTGGGTGTCCACATCGATAAAAATAAAGAAAGCGACCGTCCAGAGAACGGTCGCTTAAAGTCTGACGGAGAAACTAGCGGAAGAGATTGGGATGTTGCCGAGCCTTCCCATCCGGCTCGGGTTGTTCTGGATGCTGAATATGCCACGCCTCGAGCCGGCACGTCTCACTGCAGTAAAACTTGTTCAAGTTCGACGCCGGAACTGGTTTCCGGCACTCACTGATGAAGCAGCGCCCGTCAGCACTCTTCTTATCTACGATTCTCATACTGCCCTCTCTTTCTGCTCCTAGGCTACCTGAAATGCACCAAGAAATAAAGCTTCGACTACCCCCTCTTCGCTTCGATCATCAAAAGATTTGAGCTACAATAAATCTATGCAACATGTTATCCGAGCCTTACGAAAAAGAAGCTCGTTTAAAATCATCAATATTCTCGCGTACATAGGTGGTCTTTTAGGCCCGGTAGTAACAATCCCTCAACTCATCGAAATTTGGGTAGGGCGGAACGCTTCCGGCGTTTCTCTTTTATCTTGGGTGGCCTATCTCATCGGAGCCGTATTCTGGTTCGCATATGGGATCATTCACAAAGAACGTCTGCTTGTCATAAGCTATGGGCTATGGATCGCTATCGATACACTCCTTGTCTTGGG
>CAZBQU010000024.1:5342-7533 GCA_964494215.1 uncultured Candidatus Saccharibacteria bacterium
TCCTATATTCATGAGCCTGAAGACTAATTTTCACACAAAAGAAAAACCTCTCATCTACACGCATCTCTTTATGCTCGCGCCTTTGTATTTCAGCATACATCTTGAGCGCTACGAACTCTCGCTTATGATCGCTTTAGTTATTATTCTTTCGACCCTACATCATGTCTTTAAGAAATCGGGGTCGGAATGGTGGTGGCAAACCGAAAGCCGTAAACCTTACCAAACGATTTTACTTATTACAGAGATGACTTCCTCAATCGCCCTAGCCATATGGGGATTCCAGATCTTAAGACAACGTCCCATAACAACAATCTGCCTCGCTCTTGTTATATTCTTACCAATCTTTGTACTTTATTGGAGCGATAATTACAAAAAATACGTACTCTACCACTCCATATGGCACATCGGTGTGAGCGCGCTCCTTACCTTAATGATATTGAACACCTAAAAACGCCCCTGGTCATCTAACCAAGCTTCCTTCCTTCGATCATCATGAAGAGTGGGAACTCTTTGCGGGACTTGTCTTCGGCGACGCGGCGCGGGCCGTTCTGGCTCTGCTTGTGCGAAATCCATTCTTCGAGCTTTGTGATAGCAAACCCATGTTTGAAAAGAGCTTTCGAGAAATCTTGAAGCGAGCGGTGATAGGAAATAGTAACCGGACTCTCCTTCTCTCCCGGGTGAACAAGAAGTTCGGAGCGGCTCATAGAGAGGTACGAGTCGACACGACGGAATTGCACGCGTTTCTCTTCGTCATAGCCCCAATGTGTCGCTGTCGGAATGCGGAATGCGGGGTGCATGATGACGAGAACGAGTCGCCCACCCTTCTTCAACACTCTCGCCGCTTCACCGAAGGCCGCACTCATGTCTTCAATATTCTGAATCGCAAGAACAATCGTGACCGCGTCAAAACTCTCAGGCTCAGCAAACGAGAGCGAATCCGCAGCGGCAACGTGGTATGCAATCCCTATTGGTGAGAGCTTCTTCGCTTCTTCAATGAGTTCCGGCGAGATATCGGCACCCACGACAGCGGCACCTGCTTTGGCAAACTCCCGAGCGAAGAATCCTTGCCCACACGCCACATCAAGAAGCTTCTCTCCTTTCTGAAGATTGAGGACTCGTAAGAGCCCCGGCAAGATGACTTGTTTCTGGTACGAATCTTCCGTCGTTTCGAGATAGTCGCTATACCACTTCGCACTCGTACCCCAGGAGGTGTCTTTGTCTGTCATAGGTTCAATGTAGCAGAAAGAACAGCAAATGCTATATTGTGGCCGGAGGCTCTATGGCATATGGGTTCCTGTGTGCGCACTGCGGGCATCAATCATCCGCTCACGAGGCGTGGGATGGTCGTGTTAACCACGCCAACAAGCATCTCCGCGGATTCAAGTTCACGCTCGAAAAGTGTCCTGGGTTTACGTATCAAAAGTCTGACGAAGCAAGTGCCGTCGAGATCTTCAGGAAAGAACCCGTCCCTTACTTCCCCGACTTTCTGAGGGAGCGGGCGGAGCGGCTGGATGGGAATGAAAGAGAGCGCAACGGCCCGATCAACCACTCGGTCATCGCCATCATCGGCGGCCACGTCGTTGATATCGGCTCTTAACAGGTCGGGAGTGCACCACGCACTCCCGACCTTTATCTTATGTGCCCAGAGAAAATTCGATGATCCACTCGATCCCGTATTTGTCCCGAAACATGCCAGCGTACGTACCCCACGGGCTGTTCCCCATCGGACCTTCTACTTCTCCTCCGGCCGAAAGACCGTTAAACAATCTCTCTGCCTCTTCTTTACTTTCCGTACGGATTACAATTTTGCTCCGGTTTTCGCGTTCATTTACTTTACCCATAAACGCCGGCACATCATTGGCCGTTAAGAGACTGCCGTTACCGATAGGTAGAGCAATATGCATAATGTTGTCTCCCTCATTTTCGGGTACCGGGAACTCGGCGCTTGCGAGGTCCTTGAAACGGATAATTTTTGTAAACTCGCCGCCAAAGACGGATTTGTAGAAGGTAAAGGCTTCTTCGGCATTGCCGTTGAAGTTAATCCAAGGGTGTATGGTAGTCATACTATGATGATAGCAGACGAGGCGGGAGATGCGAGAACGCTCTAATCTTCGCGTCTAGCGTCGAACTCTTGCTGCATCCTTTCCATCCATTGCATCCGATTTTCGCCCGTGCGTTTCT
Organism: uncultured Candidatus Saccharibacteria bacterium; assembly: GCA_964494215.1. Taxonomy (GTDB): domain Bacteria; phylum Patescibacteriota; class Minisyncoccia; order Phycocordibacterales; family Zambryskibacteraceae; genus UBA5004. Next base: position 7,524 of record CAZBQU010000024.1, read on the forward strand.
CCATATCGAG
>CAZBQU010000025.1:0-7275 GCA_964494215.1 uncultured Candidatus Saccharibacteria bacterium
AGGGTTGTTCGAGGTATTATCTAGCTAAAATTTTTACAGGGAGTCTTATATCTGCGAGTCTTTTGGGACACGCGTGCGGACACCCACCTAGTTTTTATAACTAGGTTAATACCAGGATGACCCTATCAAATGACCCGACTTCGGTCGGGTTTTTTGATAGAATAAAGAAGATGTCTAGTCGCCTTATTCTTACGGTAGCCCTCATTCTCGCCATGCTTTTCCTCGGGCTCCACTTCGCGGGAATTGCGTTCTATTTGTATTGGATGTATTGGTGGTATGACGTCCTCATGCATTTTTTAGCTGGAATTATAGGCGGGCTTAGTGCGTACTGGGTTCTTTTTTGCTCTGGGAGGTTACTTTCTAAACACGACATCTCTCGGAAGACCTCTGTTCTTATTGTCCTCGCATGCATGATGATCGTGGGGGTTGGGTGGGAAGTCTTTGAATATATGTACGACATCGCCGGTTCTGGAGAAGGTTACGTGCTCGACACGATGAACGATCTTGTTTTGGACGGATGTGGCGCAGCGCTTGCCGTTATTATTGCTACTCGCCATAACGCTCGTCCTAGGGTACACTCACTCTAAATGGCTAAACTTACGTGTTTCGGCGGAGCAGGGTCGGCAACGGGAGCAAACTTTTTCCTTGAGCTTGAGAATGCAAGAATTCTTGTCGATTGTGGAATGGAGCAGGGGTTGAATGCTTTTAAGCATAACAACCGTCAGTTCCCGTACGAGCCTTCATCTATGGAGTATCTCTTCGTGACGCATGCGCACATCGACCACGTGGGACTTATCCCAAAGCTCGTGAAGGCGGGGTTTAAGGGGGAGATTTACTCCACGCCCGAAACGAAGGCCTTAGGAGAGCTCCTTATGCTCGATGCCTCGAGGATCGGCATTCATGACGACGCTGTTCTCTATACACCAGACGATGTCGCGGCTTCGCTCAAGCTTTGGCATACGCTTCCATACCACACGCCGAAGGCCTTCGACGGGTTCTCGGTCGAGCTCTTTGATGCTGGGCATGTCTTAGGCTCTTCTCTAATTAAGTTCACGTTCCCGAGCGGCAAGACCATGCTCTTCACAGGAGACATCGGCAACTCGCCCTCGCCTCTGCTTAAGGATGTCGAGAAGGTGAGCGGCCTTGATTATCTCCTCACGGAGTCGGTGTATGGCGACCGTCAGCATGAAGACCGCGAGAACCGTGACGCGAAGTTCTTGGAGATCGCGAAGGCGGCCATTGCGCGCGGAGGCACACTTCTCATCCCGGCCTTCTCTCTTGAGCGCACGCAAATGCTTTTAGAAAAGCTCGACAATCTCCTTGAGAGTAAGACGCTCCCGTCTGTGCCCGTGTATCTCGACTCACCGCTTGCAATCCGCCTCACGGGGATTTATGAAAAGGTCCGCCACCTATACAACGCTCGCATCGAAGGAGAGCTTGGTCGAGGGGACGACATCTTTTCTTTCAAGGAATTGAAGGAGACCTTGCGCGGGGCGGACTCGCACCAGATCGACAGAACCAATGGCCCCAAAATTATTATTGCAGGCTCAGGCATGTCCACGGCCGGTAGGATTTTGGGCCACGAAGCGCGCTACTTACCAGATACTCAGTCGACACTTCTCCTCACCGGCTATCAGGCTATCGGCACTCTTGGCAGACAGCTGGAAGAAGGAATGAAGCGCGTGCGTATCGACGGACAAGATGTCCTAGTGCGTGCAAGAATTGAGAAAATCGAAGGTTACTCCGGCCACGCGGATTCAGATGCCTTGGTTGAGTTCGCGAGTGCGAGCGCGAAGACGCTTAAGAAAGTCTTTGTTGGCATGGGTGAACTTAAGTCAGAAATTTTCCTCGCGCAGCGCCTCCATGATGAGCTTGGTCTTGATGCCGTCGCTCTGGAAGAGGGGAGAAGCTACGACGTCGACATATAACGCGACGTATGAAAAACGATCCGGTATTGGAAATCAAATTAGCTTACACAACTGGTCTGCGGGATATTGTCTTGCAGGAACTTGCTGCGAATCCACTCTTTACGATTGTGCGGGAAGGCAAAGACGCCATCTATGTCGCGGCAGCGGACGGCATCGTCCTTGCGGTGAAGGAGCTTGGAAGTGTCGCGCGTGCCTATCTCACGCGTCGGAGCGAAGGCTATCATCCGGCGTATCTCGTGAATCATAAGTCCATCATAGGCGAGCTCGTCGAAACCGTCATTCAAGGGAGTGGGGAGCCATTTAAAACATTTAAGATTACGTGTGCTGGGTCTGATTCTCCGGAGGTGAAGAACCTTGCGGCATATGTTACTGAAACCTACGAGCTCACTCAAGCTGAGGAGGCGGATTTGAAGATTCATATCACAAAGACTCGTGGCATTTGGGAAGTGGGAGTGCAGGTAAGTCCACGCCCGCTTTCGGCGCGTCACTATAAGGTGAAGCACATGAGTGGCGCCATGGATCCGACGGTGGCCTTTGCGCTCAACTCACTTCTCTCGCTCGAGAGGGTGCGTACGTATCTCAATATCTTTTCTGGCAGCGGCACACTCCTCATCGAGGCAGCTTTGAGATACCCGCATCTCGAGAAGGTTATCGGCTTCGACCACGACAAGAAGCATCTCACTCTCGCGGTTCACAATATTAAAGAGGCGGGACTTATTACGAAAGTAGAAGTGAAAGAGGCTGATCTCTTTAATGCTCCAGACTTCGGCACCTTTGATGTCATCACTGCAGATCTGCCCTTCGGCATGGCGATTGGGAAAGGGGAGGACTTGGAGAAACTCTACCGCACCTTTCTCGCTTACTGCGAAGCGAAGCTTAGTCCTGACGGTCGTCTTGCTGTCTACACGAGCGAGTTTAAGCTCTTTGAAAGGTTCTTGGCCGATTCTCGCTTTGAACTGAGAGAAACTCTACCCGTCGTTTCCATGACAAGTGTCGACGCTTACTTAGAGACCAAGATTATTGTCTGCGCATTTAAGTAAGAGGGAAGATTTGAAATAAGCTATTTATTGTGGCAATATGCTGCCCAGGCAATAGTGCCCAGGAGGGGAAATAATGAGATTTCAAGTTCTCAAGAGCGCTGAAGATCAGAGGCGTCTCAATCTGCAGGGGCCGAGAGATTTCAAGTTGGCGCAAGATCGCCCAACCGTGGGGAAGTTCGGCAAGAGCGAAATCGAACAAGCGGCGGGTAAGCTCGTCGCCTTTCTCCAGACTCGCGGGGCATTCTGGGAGCCCTTCCTGATGGGCGACCTGCACTTCTACTATCGAGAGCGGGGTTGGGATCCGGAGAAAGCTTTCTTTGGCCTCACGGGTCTGTGGTTCGATGACAGCATGGGTTCCCTGCAGTTTGAGGAAGCCGTTGACTACGTCCTCTACCTCGGCGATAGGTGGGTTGTGACAGTCTCGTTCGTCAGGGCGTGCATGCGGACGTGACCTCTGTTACACAAACAAAAACCGGATCCCTAGGGATCCGGTTTTCTCTTACTTAACCAATTCGAGAACTTTTTTAAAGGTGTCAGGGAATTCCTGAGCGAGGGTGGAGAGGATCTTTCTGTCGAGGGCGACATCGGCCTTCTTCAAGGAAGAGATGAGGCGGGAGTAGGAAGTGCCTTCAGCCTTAAGGAGAGCGTTCATGCGGACGGCCCAGAGGCGGCGGAAGTCACCCTTCTTGTCGCGGCGGTGAGCGAAGGCGTGCTTGCCAGCGTGAGAAATAGCTTCGTACGCCATCTTCTCCTTGGTCGAGCGACCGAAGCGGTAGCCCTTCACTGCGCGCAAGACATTGCGGCGAGTCTTTAATGCATTTGTACCTTTCTTAACGCGTGACATGGTGGTGTATGTATAAGTGAGCTTGTCGAACTACTGCATATTGACGAGGAAGCGGGAACGCTCCTTCATGGTCATGTGGAATTCAACGTTTCGGTGCTTGGCGGCCTTGGCCGAACGGCGCTCCTTGGAGTTGAAGTGGCCCTGGCCGGTCTTACGCGTCAAAAGCTTGCCGGTCTTCGTGACCTTGATGCGTTTGGAGAAAGATTTGTTCGTTTTGATGGCCATGGGTTAACAGGGGTCTATATTACGGATTTAGCCCTCCCTTGTCTAGTCCTTATCCTAAAAGAGCACCCTAAGCCCGTTCAATCAAGGCGCTCATGCCCTTAGGACTCTTCTTGGCGGGGTCAGCGACCTTGTAATCGACGGAAATGAGCTTCAGCATGCGGTCAATGCGGAGTTTGAGGAAGTTCTCGTCGAGGTACTTGGCGCGGCCGGGGAGGAAGAGGTCGACACGTACTCGGTGACCCTCTGTGAGCCATTCGGAGGCCTTCTTGGCCTTAAGCGCGAGGTCGTTCTCACCAGTGGCGAGTTTTACCTGGACGGTCTTCACTTCGGTCGAGTGGGACTTCTTCGAGGTCTTCGCTTTCTTGTTCTCTTCGTAGAGGTGCTTGCCGATATCGCCGATTCTCGCGACGGGAGGGATGGCGTTGGGGGAGATCTCGATAAGATCGAGAGAGAATTCCTCCGCCTTCTTGAGAGCTTCCGAGAGAGAGAGGACCCCCAAGTTTTCTCCTTGTGGACCGATGACGCGGAGTTCGCGGGCGGTGATGCGCTGATTAATGCGAGGTTGCAATGCTGTGTATAACTTATTGAGACCTTTACTATAAACTAATATTTGATGGAATACAAACACACTCCGCCAACTCTTGCCGAGCTGCGACGCAAACGTAAGCCTCTCATGAACGACCGCGAAGAGCATCGGCTCTCGCTTTCATTCTCGGAACGCTTTGCCGTCTTTATCCACAGACACGTCGGCTCTATCGGCTTCTTTTTCTTGGTGCTTTTGTGGACGGTCGCTTGGCTCGGGTGGAATCTCTATGCTCCTCTCGAATACCGTTTCGACCCAGCGCCCGCGTTTGTTATCTGGCTCTTCGCGTCAAACATTCTTCAGCTTGTCCTTTTGCCGGTGATTATGGTCGGACAGAATATTGAGGGCCGAGCGGCCGAGCGACGCGCTGAGATGGACTTCGAGATCAACCAGAAGGCCGAGCGGGAAGTCGAAGCCATCATTCTTCATCTTGAAAACCAGAACGAACTTTTGCTCGAAATTATCCGCAAGATTGAGAGGAAGGGGGACTCTTGACAGAGTGCTCGCTATTGTTGGCATATAAGCGTATAATGAGGGTGTGACCCCCTCTCCTAAGCGTTTGACGGCGAAGCGGGCGACTGAGCTGAGCTATCGCTCTCTCGTGGAAAACATTCAAGATTACGCTATTTTCATGCTCGATAAGAACGGTGTCGTTACGAGTTGGGACCAAGGTGCGTGCCGTCAGTTCGGATATACAAGCAAGGAAATGATCGGACAGAATTTCGCGCTTCTCTTTAGTCATGCGGATGTGGTGAAGAGGGTGCCGGAGGCGGATTTGAAAAGTGCGTTGAAAAACGGCCGGCATCTCGATGAGCGCGAATACCAGCGTAAGGACGGCACATGCTTCTGGAGTACGGGGGTCCTCACCTCGACGATCGATAGTCAGCAGAAGAAGCAGGGCTTTTCGAAGATCATGCGCGACATTTCCGAGCAGAAGAATTTACAGAAAACCGTGCTCCACAGCTCCAACCATGATTATCTGACCGGGTTGCCTAACAGAGGATATTTCGAAGAGCATTTGTTGAAGGCCATTCATTTCGAGAAGATGAACGCGAAGAAGAATAAGTGCCTTCTCGCTATCTTCTTTCTCGATTTCGATCACTTCAAGTTGATTAACGACGAGCAGGGGCATCGTGTGGGTGATCTCGTTCTTATCGAAATTTCCGCCCGTCTCACAAAGAGCGCTGCTATCTCTGACCTCGTGGCAAGACTTGGTGGAGATGAATTCATCGTTCTAATCAGAAGCTGCCATAACGTGGGTGAGATAGAAACTTTTGCCAAAAAGATTTTGAAAGCGTTTAAGCCAGTTATCGTTGTGGAGGACAAGAAGGTCCAGGTATCAGCGAGTGTGGGTATTGCCGTGTACCCTCCAGACGGTGCGACGGCGAGCGATTTCCTTCACCATGCGGACATGGCACTTTACCAAGCCAAGAAGAAGGGTGGGCATCAGTACCAATTTTACGATGATATAAAAGGCCTGACGCCTGATGTCGGGGTGAGTCGGAGGTAAGCGAAGGGTGCATATGTAGAAATATAAATAGCCCCGCATCGACTCGTAGTCGATGCGGGGCTTGCGTTGGAATCATCCGTACAGTCGTTGCAACTGTGTGCGTTGGGTTTTGCGCATCGCCACTTGCGAGAAGCCGCGCTTGGCAGCAACGGCGCCCAGCCAGATCATGGCGAGAGCGGGTGCATGGAACCCAAAGAGCGAGATGAGACTGATTGCGATTCCAGTGAGAGCGCAGTGACAGTCCTCTCCACTCCTCGCGGTGCTGCTGTAGTAGTCCTTCTTCAAGAGCGCGTAGAGAAGGAAGGAGAAGTTCGCAACAAACGCGAGGGAGCCGAGAACGTAGAACCCGTACTTCACAAACGTCAGGTCGGACAACATAGGTCTCCTTTCGAGTGAACTTACCTGATACGTATCTTAGACGCTTTAAGCCAAGAAGTAAAAACCTCCTACGGCAGATTCCTGCCTGGCTTTGTCGCTAATGTCGACAGTGTTCAACATGTTTTTAGAAAGACGAAGACCGCTGGGCGAACCATGCGGTCTTTAGGAAAACCTTAAGGGGTGTCCGATTTCTCGGGCCAGGATAAAACTGGGCCTACCGAAGAGCTGTGCTCCTCCCCCTTAACTCCAATCCAGAGTCCCGGCTCTTTCTCTGGACAAAGATCAAACCCTAAAAAATATAACACAAAACCCACCGCTAAAGTAAACTCTGAATAAAGTTTAGAAATAAGAAGATAATAAAACCAATCGATAGGCCTTCAATCGGGGTGCATTGCCCAGCCGCTTCTTCTGCTGGGGCGCATGTGGGTCCTGCAATCCATGAATCGCAGCTCCCAATCTGACTTCCGTACCTGTCGTAATAGGTAGAGGATCCATCTGTATAACCATAGAAATAGCGCTTGTAGCCCCCGTTCTCACAAGAGGAATAGGATTTCAAAAGATCAGAGCCTTCTTGTTTATAGGAAAAAAAGTTAAATGCCAACACGAGCATCATTGCTACGGCTAAGAAGCCCAATGACCACAAGGTGATCTTTAAAAATTTTCTCATGTATAAATCCTATCATTTAAAAACAAATACCCTCAAAGGGTATTTGTTTTGATGTGGAGATGGGCGGAATCGAACCGCCGTGCAACGAATTGTCGGGCTA
>CAZBQU010000026.1:0-7190 GCA_964494215.1 uncultured Candidatus Saccharibacteria bacterium
GTAATTTCATTTTCTTCGTCAATATACTTCCAAGAGATTTTTGCCTTATCCGGCATAAGCCTATTTACTGGATCAGTTTTGCCTAACAAAATTAAAGCAGCATTAACTGGAATATTATCAATAGTCAGGCCCAATCTATTCAAAAGCTCTGCATCCGAATATATTAAATACTCCTCTTGTGATGTCGTCTCGCACAGCTTTAGTCGAAGGAAGTTAATTGCTTCTACATCTAAATCAAGGATATTTGATCCTTCACACTTCCTACCCGACCAGTCGTTCCTGTCCTGAGAAAGGATGAGGCTTTTCTTTACATCACTCAAAATCTCAAGAGACTCACCCTCTCTCCCGTAAGCAACTCCTTTCCAGTTAGTTGGCACAGCTTGAAGCGAAGGGGCGATTTCAAATAACAAAACTCGTGCGCCTTGCTCACTGTAGTGTGGGTGAATCTCAATAAACGAAACCCCTCCCGTTCCCATTGCGATGGTTTTCTTTAATTCATTCAAGCCAGCTATTGTATTCCTAAACGTAGTGCCCACTATTTGCCTTGCATTGGTAACTCCCAAAATTAGCCAGCCGCGCGGCTTATTTTTGAGATTAGCCTCATTTGATAAGGCAGAAAAATATTTACCCAATTCGTCGATGTCCATATGAGTCGATGCGGTTTTAAACTCGACCCACTCTCTTTCTTCTTCGTGAGAAAGGAGATTTTGAAGAAGTAATTTTAGGCTTTCTTGATCCATAGCTATAGCCTTAGCAACATCTTCTCCACCAAGGTCTCCACCTCCCCTTCTCCTCTTCGTGCTGCATAGAATCCCAGAACAAGATCAGTTGAAAGACGCTCGAGTTCACCCGGCTTGAAGCCTTTGAGAAAATCTTTCGCCTTGCTATATGGATACGGCTTCATATCGGTCTCGGCAACGCTCTTTGTTTTTTGCGCTATGAGCATCGTCTTCACCTGCCAGACGAATTTATAGAAGACTTCTTCCGGCGCCATCCCCGCGGCAAGCGCCTTCATATAGAGCACCCATGCGTCGCGCTTCTTCCGCGCACCAACAGCATCCGTAAAGGCAAAGATATTGAAATCGGCGCGGGCCTTAGGGCCAATGAGATCCTCTCCCTCGACCTTCGCTGGCACCACCACTTCCCCAAACAAGTTGGCCGAATACATTTCCGGATGGATTTCTACCGGCTCCAAGTCGAACTCATCACTATTTTTTACTTCTTCCATGATTTCATTTCTCCCCAATTCTCTCCCACGTTCGCTTCCGAAACAATCGGCACACCCGCCGCGAGCTTCTTAGGCAACGCATTGTTCATAATCTCTTGGAAGGCAGCGATTGTCTCCTCGACAAATTGTTCACGAATTTCAAACACAAGTTCGTCGTGCACCTGAAGGACCATGCGGATATCGTGGGTCATTTTCTTCTTCTTCACATAGCGGTCGACTTCGATCATCGCAATCTTAATGAGGTCGGCCTGCGTGCCCTGGATTGGCGCGTTAATAGCCATGCGTTCCGCCGAAGCGCGGACAAAAGGCAGAGGCGACTTGAAGCCCGTGAAGTAACGACGGCGGCCGAAGAGGGTCTCGGTATATCCCTTACGCTCCGCTTCGGCCTTTACTTTGTTGATGTAGCTCGCGAGTCCGGTAAATGTTTCAAAATATTCGTTATAAAATTCCTGCGCCTCCTTGCGGTCACTCTTCAAGTTCGCGCGCAACGCGTTCACACCCATGCCGTACAAGATGCCGAAGTTAATAGTCTTCGCCTTACTGCGCATCGTCTTATCAACCTCATCTTCCCGCACCTTAAAGACACGGGCCGCAACACCCGCGTGAATGTCCTCCCCTTTTTGGAAAATCTCAATCAACTTCTCATCGCCCGAAAGGATGGCCGCAAGGCGCAGCTCAATCTGTGAGTAGTCGAGAGAAACCAGGACGAATCCCTTCTCTGGCACGAAGGCCTTGCGGATAGCGCGACCAAGCTCTGTCTTGTTGGGAATATTTTGCAGGTTCGGATTGTTCGACGCCATGCGCCCCGTGACGGCACCATATTGGGTAAAGGTGGAGTGGAGACGGGAGTGCTTGTCGAGCTGAGGTGGAATAGCATCGATATAGGTACCGAGAAGCTTTGAGAGTTCGCGGTATTCAAGGATGAGGGAGATGATCGGGTGTTTGTCGCGGATCTTCTCGAGCTCGCTCTCCTTAGTTGAAAGAGCTCCTCCGGCAGTCTTCTTCTGGCGCTTCTCGCCCAAACCAAGCTTGGTAAAGAGAATTTCTGAGAGCACCTTAGGCGAGTTCACATTGAACTCCTCCCCCGCGAGCGCCCAGATCTCTCCCTGAATCCGCGCGAGTTCTGCATGATACGTCGTTGAGAGATGTGTGAGAACACCGAGATCAATCTTTACTCCGCACTCGTTCAACTCCGAGACAACGGGCATGAGCGGCTTCTCGATCTCTTCGAAGACGCGGCGGACACTGCGCTTGTCGAGCTCGCGCTCGATCACTACTCGCGCCTCCTCGAGAGTTTTCGCCCGGGCGAAGCCGAGCACGTCCTCAACAGTGGGGTTCGTGATGTTTGAGTCGATTACCCACAACGCGAGCGCGAGCTCCTTCTCTTCTCTAGACGTGGGGGCAGTCTCTACAATTCCCAAGCCGCCCTGGGTGGGTTGAGCGGCAGCATCCTCCTTCTTTTCCCCCAAGCGCTTCACTCGCTCAGAAAGCGTGCGGAACCCAAGCTCGCGGAAAAGGGTGAGTGCTTTCTCTACCTCAAAACGTTCCCGCCATGGCGCCCCGAGCGTGAAGTTGATCGGCGCATCCGTGCGGATCGTCGCCAACGTTTTCGAGAAGAGGGCCTCCTCTTCGTTCTCAAGCAACAAATTCTTCACACGCTCAGTAATCCCCCACTCCGCCAATGTTTCGCGAGATATATCTTTCTTCTTCAATGCTTTATAAATCTGCTCCACTGTCCCGAGGGCTGTGATAAGTGAAGTCGCCGTCTTCTCACCGATCCCCTTCACACCAATGATATTGTCCGAAGGATCCCCGCGCAGGCCCTTGTAGTCAACAAGTTTCTCGGGTGGGAAGCCGAAGCGTGTTTGGACGGCTTCTTCGTCGTAGAGGATGGTGTCGTTCAACCCTTTCTTTAATGTATAAACTTGCACGCGCTTACCGTCGATAAGCTGCATCGTATCCATGTCGCCCGAAGCGATCACGATCTCAAGCTGCTTCTCCTTTCTCATCTCGTAGACAATCGTGCCGATGATGTCATCTGCTTCAAAGCCTTCGTGTGAGTAGACCGGGATGCCGAGCGCGGCAAAAACGTCGAGCGAGCGCTTGAGTTGGATCTCTAAGTTTGGATCCGATTCCTTGCGGCCCGCTTTGTACGCGTCGTAGGCTTCGTGACGATGTGTGGGACCAGTAAGGTCAAAGCCTGCAACAATGTAGTCAGGCTTCAGCTCGTCGACAATCTTTAAGAGCATGGCGACGAGCCCGTAGAGAGCACCGGTCGGCTCACCAGTCGAGGCAGCGCTGAACTCCGGCAAGGCATGGTACGCGCGATGAATGATCGCGTGCGAGTCGAGCAAGATAAGACGTTTCTTCCTCTCTTTAAGCACCTTAGGCATGGTGCGTGAAGTTCAAATGTTCGGCGCCCTCGGGGATGAGCCCCGCGACGCGCTCCGGCCACTCGATGAGAATTATGTTTTCTGGGTTGGCGACGAGCGCTTCCCAACCCAAGGTAAGGAGCTCATCTTCTCTCTCAAGGCGGTAGGCATCTATATGGATAAGTTTCTTCAACCCACGCCAATCAATGTCATACATGTTCATAATGACGAAGGTCGGTGAAGTCATATGCTCCTTCACTCCAAGCACTCGGCCGAAGTGTTGGGCAAAGTACGTCTTCCCTGCTCCAAGGTCTCCGTGGAGGGCGATAACGGTCGCTTTCATATCCTTCATTTTAGCATTTTGGAGTACAATAGAGTAATCATGGTGACCTTTGATGAACGACGACAAGATGAGCGCGTGCAAGCTCTGCACGGTCGCGAAGAGGAGGAGTTGGCGGCCACTCTCGCCGCTCATTACAACGTGCCCTACGTCGACCTCTCGGCCCACCCTATCAACATTGACTCCCTCCGTCTTATCAAGGAGGCGGACGCGCGGGCAGCGGAGATGGCGGTCTTTAATGTCATGGACAAAAAGATCCAAGTTGCCGTCCTCTCTCCCTTAAACGAAGCTGCCAAAGCAGTTGTCGCAGATTTCGCAGCAAAAGGATACGTGCCCGAAGTCTTTATGGTCTCACACCAAAGTTTGCGTAAAGTCTGGGAGCGGTACAAAGACCTCTCCTACTCCTTCGAGACAAAGTCTGGTGCGCTCGATATTTCCAATGACGACATCCTTGGCATGACGAGCTCGGTAAAGAGTCTCGCCGACATCAAGAAGATGATCGAAGAAGTTCTCACGATGAAGAAGTCGTATCGCATTTCTCGCATCTTGGAAATTATCCTCGCGGGCTCCATTTCCCTCAAAGCCTCTGACATCCACCTCGAGCCAGAAGCCACTCATGTCCGTCTCCGCTACCGCCTCGACGGAGTGCTCACTGACATCCTCTTCTTTGATTCTGAAACCTTCGGCCTTCTTCTCTCGCGCATAAAGCTCGTGAGCGAACTCAAACTGAACGTAAATGCCATTGCCCAAGACGGCCGCTTCTCGATTAAGCTTGGAGATCAAGAAATCGAAGTGCGCACCTCACTTCTCCCTGGCCCCAACGGTGAGTCCGTCGTCATGCGCGTGTTAAACCCAGACTCCATCGCCGCGACAATCGAGTCCCTAGGCATCCATCCCAAACTCCTCGCGCGCATTGAGAAGCTCTTACACAAACCAAACGGCCTGATCCTCACAACCGGTCCAACAGGCTCGGGCAAAACAACGACGCTCTACGCCTTTTTGAAACGAATTTACACGCCCGATATCAAAGTCATCACCATCGAGAACCCGATTGAATACCACGTCGAGGGCATCGTCCAAACTCAAACGGATTCCGATAAGCACTACACCTTCGCCGAAGGCCTCCGCTCCGCACTCCGCCAAGACCCCGATGTCATCATGGTGGGAGAAATCCGCGACAACGAAACGGCGGAAGTAGCGGTAAATGCCGCTCTGACTGGCCACCTCGTGCTCTCCACTCTTCACACCAACAATGCCGCGGGGGCCTTCCCTCGCCTGCTCGACCTTGGTGTGAATGCTAAAGTCATCAGTTCCGCAATCTCGATCTCTATCGCGCAGCGCCTTGTCCGCACGCTCTGCACACAATGCAAAAAAGAAAAAATTCTCGCCGGTGACGAGAAGGAAACGGTCGATCGTATTTTAGGTAAGATTACCGACCCGAGCTATCTCGAAGGAGTGCAGCGAGAGAAAATCTGGCAAGCAGTCGGCTGCGATGCCTGCAACCACACAGGGTACAAGGGGCGCCTCGGTGTATACGAAGCCGTCATCATGGACGAAGACATTGAGAAAGTCGTTGTGAACTACCCTTCCGAGCGCGACATTCGCGAAGCTGCGAAGTCGCAACACCTCCTCGACCTCCCTCAAGACGGCGTCATTAAAGCTCTCGAAGGGAAAACAACGCTTGAGGAATTAGACCGAATGATTGATCTCACTGTCTAGATTGCAGAGGGGCCTGATTAGTTCATAATGAACCTTAGATCAGGAGCATAAATCTCTAAGCAACACTTTCAGAATGAACCAGAAGCTAAGCGATTCTCACGAGGATGGCCCCAGCGACCACAAGGGTACCAGGAGCGTCCTTAAAGAAAAGCCCAAACGCCCCGAAAGGCGCGTTGCTTAGAGATTTATGACCCGGATAACCGGAGAGTCCGGCGGGATGAGAGGAACAGCGTTTCAATTTCTATCTTAGCACAGATTATATTTTATGTCAAGCACCACGGGCGATGAAAAGAAGGAGGTCCAGCAGGGCCGCTATCTCGACCATGAGCTTCGCCCGGCTACCTGGGAGTCCTATATTGGGCAGAAGGCGGTTAAAGACAACCTTCACATCCTCCTTCGCGCCGCTTCCGAGCGCGGCACTCCACCTGAACACGTCCTCTTCTACGGTCCGCCGGGACTTGGGAAGACTACTCTCGCCCACCTCATCGCCAAAGAGACCGGGCGCAATTTAAAGATTACTTCTGGACCCGCTATTGAGCGTGTGGGCGACCTCGCGAGTATCCTCACGAACCTCACCGCCGGTGACATCCTCTTTATCGACGAGATCCACCGCTTAAACAAGGCCATCGAGGAAGTCCTCTACCCCGCCATGGAGTCGGGCGTCCTCGACATCATTATCGGCAAAGGACCGAGCGCTCGCACCATCCAGCTCGAGCTCCCACCCTTCACACTCCTTGCCGCGACGACGCGTGTCGCCATGATCTCTTCCCCACTCCGCTCTCGCTTCTCGGGTGGCGTCTTCCGCCTCGAGTTCTACACGGACGAGGAGATTGCGGAGATCGTCCGTCGCTCGGCAAAGGTCTTGGGTATCGCAATCGAAGGAGGCGCAGAGACCGAGATCGCTCGCCGCTCCCGCTTCACACCTCGCACAGCAAACTATTTCTTGAAGAGAGCACGCGACTTCTCGCAAGTGGGCTCTCGCCCGCTCGACCGAGAGGCAGTTGAGGAAGCACTCGCCCTCCTTGGGGTGGACGAAAAGGGACTTACCCCCTCAGACAGGAAGCTCCTCGAAACAATCGCGGATAAATTCCAAGGCGGACCTGTCGGCTTGGGCACACTCGCAGCCGCACTCTCAGAAGAAGAGGCGACGATTGAGGAGTTCAATGAACCCTACCTCCTCCAGTTGGGACTCATCGACCGCACGACGCGCGGCCGCATCCTTACTCCCCTTGCGTATGAGCACTTGGGCAGAAAGGTGCCAGCTGGTTTACAGAAAAAATTAGCATAATACTCACGCCACATGTCCGGACACAATAAATGGTCAAAGATTAAGAGACAGAAGGGTGCATCAGATGCAAAGAAGGCAAAGGCTTTTTCTAAAATGGCGCGCGCGATTGCCACAGCCTCCCGCCAAGTCCACGGAGACACCACCTCCCCCGTCCTCCGCACCGCGATCGAAACGGCTCGCGAGTTCAACATGCCAAACGACAACATCGAGCGCGCGGTGAAAAAGGGTGTCGGTACGGAAGCT
>CAZBQU010000027.1:0-7136 GCA_964494215.1 uncultured Candidatus Saccharibacteria bacterium
GAGAAAGAGAAGCATAAGAAAAGTGCCAAGCGAAAGCGAGGCACTTTGTGTATTCAGTACGGACGCCTCACCGTGATGGTGATCGTTTCCTGCTCTCCAAGAGCCCTGAAGCTCCCGGTGCGGATGTTGTGATCCGCTTCGAGCACGGGGTCTGAGTGTTCTGGAGTGAAGCTGTAAACACTTCCTCCATTCACTCGAGCTTGGAAACGGGAATGGCTTTCACCAACCCAGCGCACATCCCACCCACCTTCAGGGAAGCAGTAGGTGGGTGACCAGTCGTCCTTCGTGACGGTGAGGGAGAATTTCCCCTCCTGGGCCGGAATGCGGGTGCACGGCTCAATGGCCGTAAGGATGACCCGGTTTTCTGGAGTGACGCGGAACCACTGCCATGGCGAGAGCCAAAACAGGATGGCGATGGCAGCGGACCATTTCAGAATCCTTCCGTAGGGGATGCGTGTTCTCTGCGACTTCAGAATTTTGAAAATGAAGACGAGAGCGACGAGACAAACAATTGCCCCGAAGACCCAGAGAGCCTTCTTTCCCACATCGCTCCAGTTGACGAGGCCAACCAGGAACCAGGATCCAAAGGTCATGGCCATCGCGATCGTGAGGCAGATTGCCCCCAATCCTAATCTGGTCTGCCACCAAGGAATTTTCTTCCTTTGTGGAGTTGCTTGTCGGGATTGAGCTTGGCGTACTGCGTGTGCTTGGAGCCGTGCGCGAAGGAATTTCTTTGCTTCCACAATGCTACGGCGAAGTCTGGGTGAAAGTTTCATCGATGCCTCCTAGGGCAAAAGGGTGTGTGCAGTCCTATCTATATTATATATCATAATATCCATATTTGTCAAGTACAAAAAAGCTGGGCACTGTAGAGTGCCCAGCCGGTAGTTTCCGTGAATCCTAGGGAATCACGGGTGTGTCTTTCTTGGTCTTCGCATCCGAGGGCAAGGGGAAAATGGTATGTGCCCCCGGTGCGAACGTGGTAACGTTCGTGTTCTTTTCGTACGCTTCCGCAAAGCGGAGGGCAACTGTGCGCTCGTTTTGAGCAAGAGGCAGAAGTACGGTGTTGACACGATTCGCCTCTGCCTCGTTGTCGAGCATCTTGGCTTCTGCTGCAGCCTTTGCCTTTGTGACGGTGTTTCTGGCCGCGGCGACAACTTCGATTGTTTTCGCCTCAGCTTCTTTTTCTGCCTCCACTTTCTTGGCGAGCATGGCTTTGTACTTCGCGTCGACATCCACGCTACGAATACTTACCGAGGTGATATCGAGGCCGAGTTCTTTACGAACTTTCTCTTGGAACTCTGAGTCGCTAGCGATTGTGTGACAGAGCTTTTCACGAGCTTTCTTTGTCTCATCTCCGCCGTAGTACAGCGTCACTTCTTGAGTGCTCGTCTCGTTGTTCACGATGTTTGAGACGAAGCTTGTGAGAAGTGCGGGGGCATCAGCGACTCGCACCACGGACTTGAGTGGGTAGATCCGCTCGCATACGAAGTCAATTTCAAACTGAATCGGTATGCGATCCTTGGTGTCCGAATCCTTGATGGTGACCGTCAGCTCGAAGCTGTAGAACGTCATGCGCGATTCGTTGACCTTGGTGACCGTTTGTAGTTCGCCGGTAGGGACGTCGGTAGGACGAGCGTACCGAGCGTGTTTGTCGACGTTCGTGCGTAGGGTGTAGAAGATGCTGCCCATATCTTGAACGCCAAGTTTCCTAAATAGGAAATTGTCGTGTTCAGGGTCCGCACCTCTCTCGAAATACCATTCCATCGGATCCGGGTCTGTTTTTACAAGCACTTTGCCCGGCACGGCGTGGAGAAGGTCGACAACGTTGCCGCCCCCTCGATCACCTGCCGGCGTCCTATCGTCTTCTGTGACGACGATGCCAAAGGTTTGCAGGTTGATGAACGTCCAGCGCCAAGGGATTCGTGCCAAGGCCCTGATCGCAAACGATGAGCCAAAGTAGAGCCCGCCCGTTAGCGCGAGAGCGAGAATTGCCAATCCTAATCCAGTAAACATAATCGTAAGCCTCCAGTTGAGGGTGAATGTGCGTCTGTTTATATTATATCACACTTTATAGCTAAAAGTCAAGGTGTCTCAAGCGGCCCGTGTGAAGCACGGCAGGGGTATAATAAGAGGTATTAGTAGCTTAGATTCATGACAGATATGATTTTCCTTATCGGCAGAGTGCTGTTTGGCGGTTACTTCCTCTACAACGCGTGGAATCACCTCGCGCATAGTGGCGCCTTGGCGGGTTACGCAAAGTTTAAGGGCGTGCCAATGCCGCGCGTGGCCGTGATTGGTTCCGGCCTCCTTCTTCTTATCGGCGGATACTCCATGCTCACGGGCATGCACACTGTTCTCGGTGCCTGGGCACTCGTCCTCTTCCTTGTACCAGTCACACTGCAGATGCATGCGTTCTGGAAAGAGACTCCGGAGAATAAGCAAACACAGCAGATTATGTTCGGCAAGAACGTCGCTCTCATTGGTGCGGCGCTCATGATGCTCGCGATCTCCACACCGTGGGTGGACACCTTCGGTATATAATTGGTGGGTGGCCAATAACTCTCCCTGGATTCATCAGCTTGACCCGTCGCGAGAGCGGCGGGTTTTAGCTGCTGATATTAAAACTGATGTCGCGATTGTTGGTGCGGGCATTGCTGGCATCTCGACGGCGTTCTATGTGTTGAAACATACAGACAAGTCCGTCGCGCTTCTCGAAGGCTACAAGCTTGCGCATGGCGCGACAGGGCATAACGCGGGGCAGATGGTGACGTATTTTGAGCGTCCGTTCAAAGATATTGTGGCGGAGTTTGGTTTGGAGAAGGCCGCAGATGGTCAGCGAGATGTGGAGAGTGCGTGGACGCTTGCGGAAGAAATGTATGCCGAAGCCGGACTTGATATCCCGATGATGCGCTTCACGACCTACAGCGGCCTCGCGACACTCGAACAGATTGTGGCGTATCTCGAAGACGCGCGTTGCTATCGGGCGGGTGGGCTCTTTGTGCCTCCGCTCGAAATTTGGGAAGAGTATCCGCGTTTGGCCGACATCTCGGCCGAGCACCGCAAGCTCCTTACGCTTGTGCCGCGCGAAGAGATCGCGCTCAAGCTTGAGACACTTGATCCGCAGTATGTGGCGATTTTCCCGGAAACGCGCGGCGTCATGAACTCCGCTCTTTTCTGCCAAGAAGTAGCGAAATATCTTTTGAAAAAATATCCTGAGCGCCTCTCCCTCTATGAAGAAACGCCGATTGGCAAAGTGGTGGTCCATGGTGAGCGAGTGCTCTTGGACGCGGAGAGACACACAGTAGAAGCTGACCGTGTCGTGCTCTGTACCAACGGCTTTGACCACTTCGAAATTCTCACCCCCACTGGACTTGCGGTAAACTCACGTTTCCATCATGCGCTCCATGGAGTGATCGGCTTTATGACGGCGTATCTCGAGCCGCACACCGGAGTGCCGGCAGCCCTCCATTACTATCCCGCCAAACAGGAGGGTCTTACAGAGACGCCAGGGGAACCCTACTTCTATGTGACGCGTCGTCCATACGAGTATGAAAAGGGTGCTAATCACGATCTCGTTTCTGTCGGTGGCCCGGATGTTCATCTTGAGGACAGGGCTCACTATGACCGCGAGCGAGAAATTTCAACGAAAGCGCGGGCTCAGATTCAATCGTTTGTGACGAATACGTATGACAAGAAGGCGCAGCTTGAATATGCTTTCACCTGGCACGGTGTTATGGGCTACACGCAAAACATGTTGCGCATGGTCGGTCCGGATCCAACATTTGACCGGCTTTACTATAATTTGGGCTGCAATGGTGTCGGGCTCCTCCCATCAATTTTTGGCGGAGCAAAGGTGGCGCGTCAGATCGCGGGGGAAGTATTCCCTCCTTCTATTTTCGATATTCCAACTACGTAGCCTTTGCGACTTTGCCGAAGGGGACGTTGTCGTGCACGGGGGACTTTTTGATAATGTCGATGATTTCGTCGTGGTTGTCGGTGATCGTAAAGAGGTCGAGATGGGAGGGGAGGATGGCGTCGTGAGCGAGGCGTTCGTGTTTGAGCCTTTCTGTTTTCATAAATTCCTTAAGCTTGAGCCAATACTCGCTGCCGACACAGATAAGAGGTACGCCACTGATTTTGCGCGTTTGGATAAGTGTGATGAGTTCAAAGAATTCGTCGAGCGTGCCGAAGCCTCCCGGGTAGAAAATAAATGCCTCCGCGGCGAAGGCGAGGCAGACCTTCCTGGCGAAGAAGTAGTAGAAGCTCGTACTCTTTTTGATATAAACGTTCGTCGGTTGGGTGTCGGGGAGGTCGATCAAGAGGCCAATGGCGTTGCCACCCGCTTCGTATGCGCCACGATCGGCTGCTTCCATGATCCCAGGGCCGCCGCCGGAGACGACGGAGTAATCGAGCTCCTTCACGAGACGGGCCGAGAGGCGGCGCGCGTCTTCGTAGTAGAAGTCTCCTGGTTGCGCCTCGGTCGAACCAAAGAAGGTGACAGATTTGGGGTAATCTGCGAGGAAGGCGAAGCCTTCCGTGAACTCGCGCGAGATTTCTGCCACGCGTTCGGCTGCTACTTTCTGCATCGCCGCACGGGTGAGCATGGCGGCCTTCTTCAATTCTTGTTCCATGAGCGTTATTTTAGCACATGGTATAATCATTCCATTAGGAGATAACGTATACGAATGAAGAAATTGAACACTGGTGAATGGGTAGCTGTCGGTGCGAGTCTTGGATTCTTGACCTACCTCTTTTTTTCGGGCCCTTTGATCAACTTATTTAACTTCCCTATGACTGAAGCTGAAACAACTTCTTCTCCCGCTGCCGCTCCCTTTACTGTTCAAGATACCAAAGTGGGTACTGGTGCCGTGGCTGAGTCTGGTGACAAGATTAGTGCTCACTACGTAGGAACGCTTTCAGATGGACGCGTGTTCGACAGCTCGCTTGATCGCGGTCTTCCTATTAGCTTCACACTCGGTACGGGTCAGGTGATCCGTGGTTGGGACGAAGGTATCGAAGGTATGCGCGAAGGAGGTAAGCGTGTTCTCACCATCTCGCCTGAATACGGTTACGGCGCTCATGCCGTTGGTACGATTCCGGCCAACTCAACACTCATCTTTGAAGTTGAGCTTGTGAAGGTCGAGAAGACAGCCCAGTAACGCCAGGATGCACCTCGATCTCGCGCATCTCCACCACGCGTACCTTATTGCCGGTGATCAAGAACGCGCCGAGAACGAGCTTCATGCTCTTTTTGAGAAAGCGGGCGAGCCCTTGAAGGGGTCTCCCGACTTTTTCGTCTTGCGAGAAGAAACATTTGGGATTGACGCGGCTAGGAATCTCTCTGTGCTTGCGGCGCGCAAGGCGTTTGGGAGCAGGAAGGTCTTCTGCATCGTGCCCGAGTCGATGACGAGTGAGGCACAAAACGCGTTATTGAAAACGTTTGAGGAACCTGTGCCAGGGACACACTTCTTCCTTCTCTTGCGTGACGATGGGATTGTGATCCCAACGTTGCGCTCGCGCATGCGTACGATCCGCCTTATCTCTTCGTCGAAAGAAGGAAGTGACGCTGAGAAGTTCCTCTCCCTCTCTGTGAAGGAGCGTCTCGCCTTTGTGAAGAAGTTTGTCGATAGAGAAGAGAATCTCTCGGCCTTCCTCGATGAACTGCTTCTCCATTCTCGCAACAAGCGAATCTTCGAGGCGAGGCTTGTGAGCGACCAACGAGGGGGCTCGGTCCGGCTTATTCTTGAGCACTTAGCTGTGAGCTTGTAGCTTGCAGGAAAACTCAGATTGAAGCTACGCGCTAAAAGCTGTAAGCTGTAAGCTACATATGGCATATAACTTTTCACCGTTTAAACAGGGGGCTGACGCGACCTTTGATTGGCTTAAGAAGGAGTACCTTGCGATCCGTTCTGGTCAGGCGACTCCTGGGATTCTCGACTCAGTCCGTGTCGACATGTATGGCTCGAAGATGCCCGTGAACCAAGTCGCCTCTGTCACAACCGAAGGCGCGAAGTCTCTCCGTGTGACGCCGTGGGATAAGGGAGCGGTGAAGGCGCTCGATGCCGCTATTCGTGAAGCGAACCTTGGTGTCTCTGTGGCTGTTGACGATCAGGGTTTGCGCATTGCTTTCCCCGATCTTACTGCCGACCGTCGTGATGGTCTTATGAAGCTTGCGAAGGCGAAGCTTGAGGAGGCTCGAGTGCGAGTGCGCGGTGAGCGAGAGAAGGTTATGAGCGATGCCGATAAACAGGAGAAGGCGGGCACGATGAGTAAGGATGATGTCTTCCGCACTAAGCAGGAGCTTCAGAAGCAGGTTGATGAGGTGAACAGGAAGCTCGAAGAACTTTACAACAAGAAGGAAACAGAAATCATAGGATAATGTCTCTCATTTTATTTTTCGTTATCTTGAGCGTGCTCGTTATTGTGCACGAGCTCGGGCACTTTTTTGTGGCTCGCTTCTTCGGCGTTCGTGTTGATGAGTTCGGGATCGGCTATCCTCCCAAGGCGAAGAAATTATTTAGATGGAAGGGGACAGACTTCACCTTAAATTGGCTGCCCTTCGGCGGCTTCGTAAAAATTTTTGGCGAGGAATACGATGAAAGCGGTGTGGGTGTGGCCTCGCCCGAGAGTCTTCAGAGCAAGCATCGTGGTATCCAGGCTGCAGTGCTTGTGGCTGGAGTTCTCTGTAACTTCATCTTCGCAGCACTTCTCATCGCCTTTGTTGTGTGGCTCGGGCTCGCGGCTCCACTCTCGGCAGTGCGAGAAGGAGGGATTTCTTTGCCGGCGGCTCTCGTTGAAGGTTTCCGCGCGAGTGGCGTGATCACGGTAGATATCATCACCTCACTTGGAACATTGGCACGAGAGACTTTTGCTGGACATCCAGATCTCTCGGCGGTAGCGGGACCCGTCGGACTTGTTTCTCTCGTGGGTGAAGTGGGGAAGATGGGTTGGGGATATATTCTTACTCTCGTCGCACTCATTTCTTTAAATCTCTCTGTGATTAACCTCCTGCCCTTGCCAGCTCTCGATGGTGGGCGCCTCCTCTTTGTCGCAATCGAAGCCTCCACTCGCAAACGCATCCCAGCCCGAGTTTTCAATATATCTAATACCGTCGGGTTCAGTTTACTTCTTCT
>CAZBQU010000028.1:0-6744 GCA_964494215.1 uncultured Candidatus Saccharibacteria bacterium
CCAGAGAGATCGGAGAAGTCGTCGCCGCATTCAGCTGGGGTTATCTCAAACCGATCTAGAGCGACAGGAAAAGGCGGCCAAATCTATGGCCGCCTTTTTATTTACATCAACAAATCTTTATTCCGCGGATTTTTCACCTTCTTTTCTTTCTTCGGCGTATTCATTTTCGTAAGGGCGACAATCTCATCGCGGAGGATTGCTGCCGTTTCGAAGTCGAGTGCCTTCACTGCCTCCTCCATCTCTTTCGTCTTCGCCTTAATCAGTTTCTGCGGACTCTTCTTAAACATCGCGTCGTCGGTTTGCAAAAGCATGTCGACGGCGTGATGATGCTCACGCTGTAAGGTGTCGGTAATATCTTTAATCTTTTTGATAATTGTCTTCGGTGTAATGCCGTGCTTCGTATTGTATTCGGATTGGAGTTTGCGACGGCGAGCGGTCTCGTCGATCGCGTACTTCATGGAGCCCGTCACCGAGTCGGCATAGAGAATGACGCGGCCAAGGACATTACGCGCCGCGCGGCCAATGATCTGAACAAGCGAGGTCTCAGAACGAAGGAACCCTTCTTTGTCCGCATCCAAAATACCGATGAGCGTTACTTCCGGCAGGTCGATACCCTCTCGAAGCAAGTTCACGCCGACAATGACGTCGAACTCACCCTTGCGCAAACTCGTCAAAATCTCGATGCGCTGGATAGTTTTAATATCACTGTGCAAGTATTCCGCCTTAATCTTTTTCTCCTTCAAATATTCCGACAAGTCCTCCGCCATCTTCTTGGTAAGCGTTGTGGCAATAACACGACCTCCCTTCGCAATCGCCTGCTCGGCCTCGGTGATGAAGTCCATGATCTGGCCTTTATAAGAAGCTTTCTGTTGGATAGGGCGCACTTCAACAACAGGATCAATGAGACCGGTTGGGCGGATGATCTGCTCGACCACTTTCTGACTATGCTCCTTCTCGTACTTCCCCGGTGTCGCAGACGTGTAGATTACCTGACCAATGCGCTCGGAGAATTCATCGAACTTAAGCGGACGATTGTCGCGTGCAGAAGGGAGACGGAAGCCGTGCTCCACAAGTGTGTCCTTGCGGCTCTTGTCACCCGCGTACATGCCGCCAATCTGAGAGACAGTCACGTGACTCTCGTCAATGATCGTAAGGAAGTCTGGGCTACCATCAGCCTTCTTCGGGAAATAATCGAGAAGCGTATATGGTGCTTCACCTGGTTTCTTTTCGGTGAAATGTCGCGAATAGTTCTCAATGCCGTTCGTATACCCCACTTCACGGATCATCGCGAGGTCATATGTAGTGCGACGCTTGATACGCTCGGCTTCAAGGATCTTGCCCTCAGCAGCAAAGACTTTGAGTTGCTCGTCCAACTCCTGCTTAATACTTTGAAGTGCGCGCTTGTTCGCATCGTCGCCTGAAATAAAGTGCTTCGTCGGGAAGAGAAAGAACACGGGCACTTCATCAATAATCGTATGGGAGACCGCGTCGATGCGTTTGATAACGGCGATGCGCCCCTCTTCGAGCTCGATGCGATAGAGAATACGCTCGGAGATTGGCATCACCTCAACAGCATTCCCAAGCGCGCGGAATTGCCCCGGCTTCACATCCGCGTTGGTGCGAGAATAGTGGATGTCGATAAGGTCGCGGATAAGATCGGCACGACTACGAGCTTCCCCTTGTTCAATCTTTAAATTCACCTTTTCGTATTCCTCAGGATTACCCAAACCGTAGATACAGGAAACTGACGCGACGATAATAACGTCCTTCCTCGTGAGAAGCGCTTGGGTCGAGGCGTGACGGAGGCGTTCGATCTCTTCGTTAATCATCGCCTCCTTCTCGATATAGGTGTCGGTCGTCGGCAGATACGCTTCCGGCTGGTAATAGTCGTAGTAAGAAACGAAGTAATGCACGGCGTTGTCCGGGAAGAATTCTCGATACTCCTGGGCGAGCTGGGCGGCCAAGGTCTTGTTGTGCGCGATAACAAGAGTTGGTTTGCCGATGTGCTCAATGACATTTGCCCCGGTAAAAGTCTTCCCGGAACCCGTCACGCCAAGAAGCGTCTGATAGCGCAAGCCAGCCTTCACCCCTTCGACCAACTCCTTGATCGCCTTCGGCTGATCACCGGCTGGTTTGAACTCATTTTCGATCTTAAAGACTCCCATAGGAATCTCACTATACAATATTTCCCCTTTCTCCACATTTGACTTATGGCCGCGTTAGCAGAAAATAGATGACGAGGCGGCGGTCAGTCGGTGATCCGGAGGCTCTGGGAGCAAAGGCTCATGGCTGCGACGGGCCAAATCACATCTTATAGAAAGGGATGCCAGTTCTTTCTACCCCGCTGGTCGCTGCGGCGACCAGCGGAACTCATTCCCCCAGCTCTTCATGAGCTGGTTTTTTTATAAAAGAAACAGCGGACGCGCAGGGCGAATCCGCTGTTGCCGGCTAGGCCGGACTAAAAGAAACAATTGATACCCGCGTGATCTCCGCGAGGTTTGCGGCGACCCTTCTGAGCAAGGTATTTGCTACGACGGACTTCTGCGCGCCTCCGCTGCTCCGCCCGAAAATCTTCGGGAGAAAGGAAATCGAGCTTAGTGCCCTCCTTCGACACAGACACCAGAAGCTCAACTGGTTGCCCTCCTGCTTCCTGGCGCCAGATCGGACGACCATGCGCCTTCTGACCAAGCTTTTTCAGTTCTTCTTCGGTAACGACCGGGCCTTCGAGAGACTTGTTCCAACGAAGCATACCAGACACTCCTTGTGAAAAGTGAAGCGGTAAAAGACAGGATGAGAAATATACTAACCCTCCCCCTCTCTTCCTGCAACCAAGAAAAAGAAATAGCAGGCGCATATCGCGCCTGCTATTTTCACGCCACCAAAGGCGGACACGCAGTGAGAACGGCGGTGGCCGCCTGGTTGTCCAGGAAAGCTTGCGTTCTCTTGAAGCACTCCGGCGCGAGGAATTCGCGCGTAGCGGCATGGAAATGCCGCTCTGTCGGCACTTCTCCAACCGCATACGTGACCCAGAAAACCTGCCCGTGGTACGTCTGGGCATTCTGAAAGATTTCCTCAACCGGCACTTGGACTTGGCACTCTGTATCCTTGAAAACCTTCATAGATGAACCTCCTTCCCATACAATAAAACTATTTTGTCCTAAAGTCAATCCTTGCCGTACGTCGTGAGAAATTCCTTCTTAAATTCTTTAAACGTCCCCGCGAGGATGCGCTCACGCATCTTCTTCACGAGATTGATAATGAAATAGAGGTTGTGGATCGAGCCCAAGGTGCCGCCAAGCATTTCGTGCGCTCTATATAAGTGACAGAGATACGCGCGCGAGTAATGCTTGCACACAGAGCAACCGCAGGCCTCGTCGACAGGATTCATATCCTCGCGATAGTCCGCGCCCTTGATATTGATCTTCCCCTTCGCGGTATAGAGCGTCCCGCCGCGACCATTGCGCGTCGGCGCCACACAGTCGAAGAGGTCCACCCCATTTTCCACTCCCATGAACAAATCCTCCGGCTCCCCTATCCCTAACAAATGTCGAGGTTTATCCTTGGGAAGAATTTCGTTCACCCACCTTACCGCCGTCTCCATATCTTCTTTGGCAAAGGAGCCACCGATACCGAAGCCGTCGAAGTTGAGTGCGCCAATAAACTCAGCTGAGCGCTTGCGAAGCTCCTCATCACGCCCGCCTTGGACGATGCCAAAGAGCGCCTGCGTCTCTTGATTCGGCTTCGACTTGTGATACTCCAAGCTGCGTTCGGCCCAGCGGTGTGTGCGCTCGAGAGCTTCTTCCTGATAGCGGCGAGTCTCTGTCGGCGAGGTGCATTCGTCGAAGGCAAAGATCATATCGGCGCCAAGGTTGTGTTGGATCTCGATACTCTTCTCTGGCGTAATGTAGTGGAGCGAGCCGTCGTGATGCGAGCGGAAGGAGACACCGTCTTGGCCCACTTTCGCGAGGCGCGGCACCTCACCCTCACTCGAACGCTCCGCGAGAAGCTGCGAGGGATCAGTGATCGAAACCACTTTAGAAAGTTCCTTGCCGTATGCCGCTCCGAGCGAGAAGACCTGGAATCCACCGGAATCCGTCATGGTAGGACCGAACCAATTCATAAATTTCTGCAAACCACCAAATTTGCGCACGCGTTCGTCGCCCGGTTCGAGATAGAGGTGGTACGTATTCGCAAGGACGACCTGCGCCCCCGTTTCCAAAATTTGTTCAGGTGTGAGAGCCTTCACGCTCGCCTTCGTTCCCACACTCACAAACGCCGGCGTGAGAATAGCGCCGTGCAACGTCTCAATCTTCCCCGCTCGTCCCATCTCGCCAGAGATTTCTTTCTCAATCGTAAATGTAATCGGTTTCTTCATTATCTCTTCGCAATCATGCTCTTCTTATATGTATCCAAATGCTCGAGTGCGATACCAGTGCCCTTTGCGACGCAGAAGTAGGCGTCTTTCGCGAGGACAGCCTTCACGCCGGTGCGGCGGAGCATGAGTTCTGGGAAGTGGCGAAGTTGGGACGAGCCGCCGGTCATGATAATCCCCTTGTCGATAATGTCGGACGAGAGTTCCGGTGGTGTCTCTTGGAGAACGTGCTTCACGGCCGCGACCATCTCGCGCAGCTCCTTAGCAATAGCTTTCACAATCTCATTCGTCTTCAAATCAATCGTGCGCGGAAGGCCCAAGACGAAGTCGCGACCTTTCACCTGCATAGAAAGCTCTTCTTCGAGCGGGATGGCGGAACCGATTTTAATCTTCACATCCTCGGCCATCTTGTCGCCGATGACGAGATTGTGCGTCTTCTTAATATAGTCGACGATAGCCGCGTCGAGTTTGTTGCCCGCCACCTTCACCGAAGTGGAGGCGACGATACCACCAAGCGAAATGACAGCGACATCAGTCGTCCCGCCACCAATGTCGACGATCATGTGCCCTGCCGCTTCTTGAATGGGGATCCCAGCACCGATCGCGGCGAGGATAGGCTCCTTCACAACATAGGCATTCTTGGCACCCGCTTTGAGCGCGGCTTCGATCACGGCGCGACGCTCTGTCGAAGTGACACCTGCGGGGACCGAGATAAGTACATCGGGCTTCCAGATATTCCACTTACCCAACGTCTTGTCGATATAGTACCGGAGCATCGCTTCCGTCACGCGGTAGTCGGCGATGACACCATCCTTCATGGGGCGATACGCGCGGATATCGTCTGGTGTACGGCCAATCATTGCCTTGGCTTCGGCGCCAATCGCGAGAATCTTGTTGTCATCGGAAACGGCGACAACTGAAGGTTCATTTAAAACAATCCCCTTACCGGGGACGAAGACGAGAATATTCGTCGTCCCCAAATCAATACCGAGTTTCTTAGCCATAAAGGCAATGATACTATAACGCCATGAAAGAAGGAAAAGACGTCGGCAAAATGTATCTCGTCGAGGTCATTCCTCTATCGAAGTCTCCTCTGACAGGCTCTCTCTCCTACTTCTCGGGTGAGAAATTGGCTCCCGGCGCACTTGTCCGCGTCCCCATCCGACACAAAGATGTAAACGCTGTTGTCGTGGCCACTAAGGATGTCCGCTCCGCCAAGTCGGACATCCGTCGCGCCGGCTTCCTCTTAAAGAAGATCCGCAAGGCCGACATGCTGCCCACCGCTCTCAACGCGCACATTCTCGAAGCAGCCCACGCCCTCGCGCGGTTCTACGCCGTCCCGATCGGCACCATTCTTACTGCGCTCTTGCCAAAGATCACACTTGAGAAACCGGAGATCTTCTTCCCGCCACTTCCCACAAGAAA
Source organism: uncultured Candidatus Saccharibacteria bacterium (assembly GCA_964494215.1). Classification (GTDB taxonomy): domain Bacteria; phylum Patescibacteriota; class Minisyncoccia; order Phycocordibacterales; family Zambryskibacteraceae; genus UBA5004. The sequence continues at coordinate 5,798 of CAZBQU010000028.1, forward strand.
GAAACGTGACGTGCCTGCCCCGCGCGAAACCTTTCTCCTCCAGATGGAGAGCGAGGAGCGCTTCGGTCAGTATCGCGCGCTTGTGCGCCAGGCCTTCGCCCGGGATGCTTCGATCATGCTCGTCGTGCCAACACACCTCGACGCACGACGGGCCGCCATCGCACTCTCGAAGGGGATTAGTGAGTTCGTGCACGTCTTCACCCTCGAAGGTCGCAGCGGGGCACGTCAGACATGGAGAGCCGCTCTTGGAGACAAGCACCCCATTCTTTTCATCACGACCCCCGCGGGCATCCTCTTCTCTCGCCCCGACCTCGACACAATGATCGTCGAGCGTTTGAATTCGCGCGCATTCCGCAGCCTCGTCCGACCGTATCTCGATATGCGCGTCGTCGCGGAACATATTGCAAAGGCCACCGATCGCCAACTCGTCATCGGCGACTCGGTCTTGCCAGTAGACACCCTATGGCGCGAAAAGCGTGGAGACTACGGTGAGACAAGTCTTATCCGCTGGCGACTGCCTGCAGCAAGCGCTCGCGTGGTCGATGCTCGCACAAAACAAGATACCCAAGGCGGCTTCGAAATCTTTACACCAGAATTAAAGGAGCTCCTCACGCGCGCCGTGAGCGAAAATCGGAGAATCTTTCTCTTCGGAGCCCGCAAGGGTCTGGCACCGACGACCGTCTGCGGAGACTGCGGCACGGTGCTACCCTGCGAGAATTGCGGCGCCCCCGTTGTCCTTCACCAACGCGGTGAGATGACGATCTATGTCTGCCATGCGTGCGGCGCGACGCGCGAGTCATCAACCCTCTGCGGCACGTGTCGGAGCTGGCGTTTAGTCCCACTCGGCGTGGGCACGGAAGAAATTGCGCGACAGGCTTCTCTCCTCTTCCCTGAAACACCGATCATGGTGCTCGACAAGGATCACGCGCCAACTGACGCGAAGGCTG
>CAZBQU010000029.1:0-331 GCA_964494215.1 uncultured Candidatus Saccharibacteria bacterium
TCATCAACGGCTGCCCGTTTCGTTCAAGGATAACGATCTTCCCGTTATCCCTGATTTCATGAACACGCAAGCCTTCGCGTCCGTAACCTCGGTGGAGACTTGTTTCGATGAAATGAGCGTTGTTCTCGTCTTCACTTGGATCAATCCAGGTGACGGCCATCCCAACGACTGGCGCAGGTTTAGTTGTGTTGTTCATACCCTCTCACACTCCTTTTCAATCTGCGGCTACTATATAGCATCATTTAGCTTTCGCAATATTGGTATGATAATATGGACAAGTTCGTATATACCCCTGTAGGCCAACCTACAGGCGGATTCTCATATGTCCCAA
>CAZBQU010000029.1:341-6729 GCA_964494215.1 uncultured Candidatus Saccharibacteria bacterium
ACGCCGAAGAAAGAAAAGAAGGTGAAGAATCCGAGGAACAAAGACCTTCTGATGTAAGGACCAATGTGTTATAATCGTTTGTATTAAACCCTATGCGTCAAGCTGGGGTCGAAAACCTATGAGTAAAGACAAGCACGAACACGAGGACAAAATCATCGTCAAAGGCGCGCGCACCCACAACCTGAAGAACGTGAGTGTAGAAATGCCGCGCGGGAAGATGGTGGTCTTCACTGGACTCTCGGGCTCAGGCAAGTCCTCGCTTGCCTTTGACACTATTTTTGCCGAAGGGCAGCGCCGCTATGTCGAGTCACTTTCTTCCTACGCACGTCAATTCTTGAAGCAGATGCAGAAGCCGGACGTCGACGAGATCATCGGCCTTTCACCGGCTATGTCTATTGACCAGAAGAGTCGCTCGAACAACCCGCGCTCAACAGTTGCGACGATCACCGAGATCTATGACTACCTCCGCATCCTCTATGCGCGCATCGGTCGCCCACACTGCCTTATCTGTGGCACGGAGATCAAAAAGCTTTCGAACGAAGAAATCAAGAACTTTGTATTAGAAAAGATTGCCGAGTACGAAACGAAGCGTCCAAAAGGCAAGAAGCTCGACCTCCCGGCGTACGCAGAAATTTTTTCTCCGATCGTGCGCGGTCGCAAGGGTGAGTACTATCAGCTTCTCTACGACCTTCTTGGTAAAGGCTACTCGGAAGTGCTTGTTGATGGCGTGAGGAAGAGTTTGCGTGAGCGCATCGAGCTCACGAAAACGAAGAAGCACGAGATCTCCGTCCTTGTCGACGCTATCAGTATTGACGACTTTAGGAAGGACGAGAAGTCCGCGCATGAGCGCCTCGCGGAAGCGATCGAGAAGGCGGTGAGTGAATCTGATGGGCTCCTCGTTTTGAGATTTAGAGATATGGCTACCCCGAAGGAGCCTTCAGAGGAATTCCTTATGTCAGCAAAGTGGGCGTGCCCTAAGGACGGCTTCTCCTTCCCGGAGATTGAGCCGCGCCTCTTCTCCTTCAACTCGCCGTATGGCGCGTGCCCGACGTGCAATGGTCTGGGTACGAAGTACCTCTTTGGCTCGGAGCCGTGCGATGTCTGTCTTGGTAAGCGCTTGCGCCCAGAGGCGCTCGCGGTCCTCATTGGCGGCAAGAACATTGTCGAGCTCACCGCACTCTCGATCAGAGAAGCAGACGCTTTCTTTAAGGAATTGGATTTGACTATCCGGGAGAAAAATATTTCGAACGTCGTCACCAAAGAAATTGCTGCACGCCTTTCCTTTATGTTAAATGTCGGTATCGAATATCTCTCGTTGAATCGCCGCGCGCATACGCTCTCGGGTGGAGAAGCCCAACGTATCCGCTTGGCTTCCCAGCTCGGCTCGGGCCTCGTCGGTGCGCTCTATGTCTTGGATGAACCGACGATCGGACTCCACGCGCGAGACAATGACCGGCTCATCAAGACGCTTCTTAATTTGCGCGATCTTGGCAACACCATCCTCGTCGTCGAGCACGATGAAGACACGATCTATGCGGCTGACTATCTTATCGACATCGGTCCGGGAGCGGGTGTGCACGGCGGGGAAGTGGTCGTCGCGGATTATTTGGACGATTTGCTGACGGCGAAGACCAACAAGTCGGGTTCGCTCACACTTTCTTATTTGCGTGGTGAGACGAAGGTTGCTGTACCAGAAGAGCGTCGCGAATCGGAGAGGGGTGAGATTAAAATCCGCGGCGGGAAGATTTACAACATTACTCATTTGAACGTCGACATCCCACTCCATCGCCTCATTGCCGTCACGGGCGTCTCGGGCTCAGGCAAATCTTCTTTTGTTTATGAAATCTTACACAAAAACTTAGAGAGCCGTCTTGATCGCCGTTTCAGGAACGCGAACACCTACAACTGTCAGAGCTTTACAGGAGCGGAGTATCTGGGGCGCACGATCCTTATTGATCAAGGTGCCATTGGTCGCACCCCTCGCTCGAACCCTGCCACTTACACCGGCGCGTGGACCTTCATCCGCGAACTCTTTGCGGAAACATCCGAAGCTCGCGCTCGTGGCTGGAAGGCGAATCGCTTCTCCTTCAACGTGAAGGGTGGCCGCTGCGAAACCTGCCAAGGTAATGGCATGATCGAAGTCGAGATGCACTTCCTCCCGACCGTCTATGTGCCGTGCGATGTTTGTCTCGGCAAGCGCTTCATGAAGGAGACGTTGGAAGTGAAATATAAAAATAAGAACATCCACCAAGTGCTTGAGATGACGATCGAGGAAGCCCTCAATTTCTTCGAAGATATTCCAGCTATTTATGACCGCTTAAAGACGATGAACGATGTGGGCTTGGGGTACCTTGCTTTAGGACAATCGGCGACGACGCTCTCGGGTGGAGAGGCACAGCGTGTGAAGGTGGCAAGTGAGCTCTATCGCCCACATGTCGAGAAGACGTTCTATATCTTGGACGAGCCGACAATCGGCCTTCACTACGAGGACGTGAGGAAACTCATTGAGATTCTCCAGAAGCTTGTCGACAAAGGCAACACAGTGCTTGTCATCGAACACAACATGGATCTTATTAAGAGCGCCGATTACATCATCGACATTGGTCCAGACGGCGGTGACGGGGGAGGTGACTTGGTCGCGCACGGCACACCAGAAGAAGTGGCGGGCACTGATACGCACACTGCGAAGTATCTGAGGAAGGCGTTGAAGAAAAGTAAATAATAAAAAGCCGCCGCGACACTGGTGTGTCGCGGCGTAGGGTTTGGTCAGTGGACAGATTCTTTTGTCCACGTAATCTTGAACGGCTCCGGACGAATCCTGTTAACAATCAGTCCGCCGGTTACCAGTGCGCTGACGTGTTCGTCCTCACTTAGGCCCAAGCGTTTGAGATCAGCAAGGTTGTACGTAACACTTACTACGTATCTGCTGGTTTGAGGAGGGGTGAAGATCTTTCCATTGCAACGCCAGTGATAGCTGATGCGAGCTGTTCGTGTTCCCGGAGCACTTGGCATGAGTTTCCTCCAGAGTAAAGACGGTGATCTCAAAGTATGATATAATGAATTTGTGAAAAGTCAAGACTTAGCTCAATTTAATTTGCCCGACTCGCCGGGAGTCTATTACTTCCTTAATTCCAAAAGGGAGATTTTGTACGTGGGCAAGGCCACCTCGCTTAAAGAGCGTGTGAAGAGCTATTTCTCTAAAGACATTTTTCTTACTCGCGGGCCAAAGATTGTAAAGATGCTTGAAGAGGCGGTGAAGGTCGAGTACAAGGCGACCGACTCCGTGCTCGAAGCGCTTATTCTTGAAGCCAATGAGATCAAGCGTCACCAGCCTGTTGCCAACTCTCGCGAGAAGGACGACAAGAGCTACAACTTCGTGGTTATCACGGACGAAGAATTCCCCAGAATCCTTATCCGCCGCGAGCGTGAACTCCATGCAGAGGTTAGACCTCTGCAAAAACTGGGGATAACTGACACGCCTCTACACGTCTTCGGGCCGTTCCCACATTCGGGAGAATTGCGTGAAGCGTTGAAAATCGTACGGAAAATTTTCCCTTACCGTGATGAGAAGTGCAAGATGACCACTAAGCTGAAACCCTGCTTCAACGCGCAGATTGGGCTCTGTCCTGGTCCGTGCGCGGGGTGGGTGGGGAAGCGGGAGTATGGAAAGATTATTCGCCACATCACCCTTTTCTTTGAAGGTAAGAAGGAGAGACTTGTGCGCGATTTGGAACGTGAGATGAAGGCGCTCGCCAAGGCACAGAAGTTCGAAGAAGCCGAACAGTTGAAGCGCCAGCTCTTCCCGCTTGACCACATCCAAGATGTCGCACTTATTAAACAAGATTTAGAACGTCCCTCGACTGAGCTTGGGGTAACTCACCCTTGGCGAATTGAGGCCTACGACATCGCGCACCTCTCGGGGCAGAATGTTGTTGGTGTTATGACAGTCGTTGAGGATGGTGAGGTGAACAAGAGTCAGTATCGCAAATTTAAGATTAAGGCTGATAAGAACGACGACATTAAAAATTTGAAAGAGGTTCTTGCGCGCCGTTTCAATCACCCTGAGTGGCCCACTCCAAACCTCATCGCTGTAGACGGCGGAGTCGGGCAGCTCAATGCAGCTATCGAACTTGTGAATACGCTACAGATTCCGGCGAAAGTGGTTTCCATTGTGAAGGATGATCGCCATAAAGCTAAAGCTATCCTTAATCTCGAAGATAAAAGATGGGAAAAATCGATCCTCCTCGCGAACGCGGAAGCACACCGCTTTGCTATTGGCTATCACCGCAAGTTGCGCAATAGGGGCTTCCGTATCTAGGGCTGTTGTGCGTCGTCGGTTGTCGCGTGTCGGTATATAATGACCTCATGTCACGAACGAGAGTGGCCGTCGTGCGCGGCGGACCCGATGCGTATGAAGATTCGTTAAAGACAGGGAACTACGTTCTCTCGCTTTTGCATGCGATGCCGGATGAATATGAAGCCTCAGATATCTTCGTCTCAAAGACGGGTGACTGGCATTGTGCGGGCTTAGTTGAAGACGCTCACAAGATTCTCGATCGTACGGACGTTGTGTGGAATGCGCTGCACGGCCAGTACGGCGAGAGTGGAGAGGTGCAGAAGCTCTTCGAGGGCTTGCAGGTCCCGCACACGGGTTCTGGGGCGGCAGCTTCTGCCTTTGCGCATAATAAAGAAATGGCAAAGACGTTGTATCGCACTCACGGCCTGCTCACCCCCGCGTCTACTGCTCTCCACCGTGACGATGTCACAGACGAAGCACTCATTAGTATGTTTCGCTCCTATCTGCACCCCGTCATTGTGAAGCCTGCAACAGGGGTTCGTGGTGTTGGAGTTGCCATCGCATATAGTTTCCAAGAACTGAAGGATGCGCTTGCACGCTGCTTCTGCTACTCACCCAAGGTGCTTGTGGAAGAGTATGTCGCGGGGACAGTCGTGAGTACGACGGTGTTGGAGCGAGCAAAGGGTGAGGACTTATACGCCCTTCTTCCCACGCATATAGAGACAGAGTATCGTCGGGTTCGCCCGCGCCCAGAGCAGAATAGGGAAGTAGAGCGTGCGGCTCGTGAGGCGCACCGCGCACTTGGCCTGAGACACTATTCAAGTACCGACTGCATCATTACTCCGCGTGGGAAGGTGTATGTGTTGGAAACCAATTCGAATCCCGTTTTCCATGCGGACTCTCTTCTTCAACGTTCTCTTGAGGCTTCGGGTTGGCAGCCGCAAGAGTTTGTCCAGCACTCACTTAATCTTGCTCGCGGGCTTATATAAAAGTATGACCATCATGAACATAAAACATTTCCTTATCATCACGAGTTCTCTCGTAGACCTCGATCTTCTGTGGACCGGTTTTCTCGCGCGCAATCTCTATGTGGAGCGGATCGGTGCTCTCATGCGAGCCGAGCCAGTGTGGTTGCCTATTGTCGTTTTCTATCTGCTTTATAGCGCAGCAATACTGTACTTCGCCGTGGCGCCGGGTGGCTCGCTTGCGGCAACTGCCTTCCGAGGTGCCTTCCTTGGTCTCACAGCGTACGGGACGTATGACCTCGTGAACTACGCGCTCTTGGCGCACTGGCCGCTCTCGGTAACTCTTATCGATATGGCGTGGGGCGTTCTTCTTACCGCCACGGTCGCGTGTATCGGGGTCTTAATATAAAAATAACCCCGGACGCGCATGGCGTCCGGGGCTCGTCCTTCAGGGATTGCCGAGAAAGTCGTGGAAGATGTTTGAGAGCGCGCTCGTGCATTCAACCATGTCGCTCTCAGTGGGCGGAGAAGACTCTTCATCGATCTCCATCTGGACTGAGAGGAATCGGCCGACCCCTCGAGCGAGAATGGCGTCGCGCTGCCCGCTCGGAAGAGCTGCAAGTTCGCTGAGGACACGGAGCGTTTCTTCACTGAGCTCCGGGTCAGGGCTAATCACTCCTCCCCATCCTGCGAGAGGCGCGGGGCGGGTGGCACGAGTGTGGATGTTTCTTGCCGAAGCATGAACCATGGGGTATCTCCTTGGAAGGGGAACATATTCTCGCTAGAGAATACTCGCAGGGGAGCAAGTGTCAATTTTATTGAAATTTTTTAGAGCGCAGTAAAAGGCTGGATGGGGGGGGTGATGTCGACGCGTACGTCGACATCCTACTAAAATATATTCGCGAAGCTCATTATTTTGGTGGACCTACGGAGAGTCGAACTCCGACCTCGTCCATGCCATGGACGCATTCTACCGCTAAACTATAGGCCCTTCGCAGGCTATTTTGATTGATTTCTTACTCTTTGTCGAGTAGTATGGTCAAAGTTTCAAAACTTGATCGCATCAAGTATTTGGGCCCTTAGCTTAGTTGGTAGAGCGCCTCATTTGCAATGAGGAGGTCACCGG
>CAZBQU010000030.1:0-6603 GCA_964494215.1 uncultured Candidatus Saccharibacteria bacterium
AGGTAAGACTCAGGTCTTGGCACTTCGTATTGGGCACATCTTGAAGCAAACGGACACGCCAGCGGACGGAGTGCTTTGTCTCACCTTCACAAACTCCGGCGTCGAAGCGATGAAGAAGCGTTTGCGCGCGTACGGACTCGATGCTTCGAAGGTGACTGTCGCCACGTTCCACGCCTTCGGGACGAAGCTTATTGAAGAATTCTATGCCCACCTCGATCTCCCCGAGCCGCCTATCACGATGGACGAAGCGGATGCAGTTGGCTTGGTGGACGACATTTTGAGTAACCATGAGTGGGCACATTTGCGCCCGCGTTCTGATGCGACGCGTTACTTCCGAGATTTGAAGTCGCTCGTCTCGGTACTTATCCGAGAACGTTTAAGCCCAGAAGATTTTGAAAAGGAGATCGACAAGGATATTACTGCGCTCAAAAATGATCCAGAGAATATTTCGAGTCGCGGCACGCGCAAGGGTGAGGTGAAGAAAGAGGTGTTGAATAAGATTGAGAGCCTTGAACGCACTCGCGAAGTTGTGACCTTCTATGCCCTCTATGAAGAGGCAAAGCGGGAGAGGAATCTCTTTGACTATGACGATATCCTCCGCGCCATGGTGCGGCTGGTGAATGAGTTCGAAGATGTGCGAGCGGCATTGCGCGAGCGTCATCTCTATGTGCTGGTCGACGAGCACCAAGATTCCTCTGCCGTGCAGAACGAATTCCTCACCGCAGTCTGGGGGCCCGTTGAGAAGCCAAATGTCTTTGTTGTGGGAGATGACCGCCAGCTTATTTACGGCTTCTCGGGTGCCTCTCTTTCTCTCTTCGAAGAGTTCCGTGGCAACTTTCCGGGAACGAAGCTCATAACATTGACCGAGAATTACCGCTCGACGCAAACGATCCTCGACGCAGCCGATGCCTTCCTCGCGAGTACGTTGGCGCAAGGGAAGCTCTCTGCTAACCGCGAAGAAGCGCACCCTATCGCACTTGTTGAGTGCGACTATCCGCGTGACGAAGTGCGCCGAGCGGGGCTCTTTTTCAAAGAGCGGATGGCGGAAGGAGTGCTGCCAGAAGAATGCGCGCTCCTCGTCCCCAAGAACGCGCAGGTGCGAGGGGCAACGCGCCTGCTCAAGGAGATGGGGCTTGTCGTTTCGGCTCCGGGCTCACTCTCGTTGTTTGAAGCTGAGGATTTTGACTATGTGATGAATATTGTGCGTGCGGTACGTGACCCCCACGCGGCACCGGCCTTGGCCGAAATTATTCTCCACCCACTTTCGGGCGTGCCGGCACTTGTTGCTCACACCTTCCTTCATAAAACGTATGCAAAAAATCTTTCCATTGAAGTGCTCGCGCACGAAGGGTTCGAGGTCGGGACCCTTCTCGCAGAGGTTGTTGCAGATTCCAAGGGGCAATCTGCTTACGATATCATCCAGTTGGTGGGGCAACGCTTTTTCCTGAAGGAGGATTGTGACCACGAGGCACTGGTGCGCCGAGCGGAGATTGTGCGCTCACTTCTTCACCTCGCTCTCGCCCTTGAGGAGAAGTCTAAAAAGTCGAAAAAGATGAACACTCTGACGGACTTTGTCGCATATCTCGAGCGTCTTATGGAATACGGGGAAGATATTCCGCTCGCAATCTTTGGCGAAGAGCGAGGGATTCGGGTGATGACCCTTCATCGATCTAAGGGCCTTGAGTTCGAGGCTGTCTGGATCGCTCACATGAACGAGCGCACCCTCATGAGTGGTAAGCGCATGGGCCTTTCCTTACCTGGCCGCCTCGCCATGCTCGAAGAGAAGAAGGACGAAGCAGCAGCGCGACGCGAAGTGTATGTCGCACTGACGCGTGCAAAGCTCTATGCAAGCATCTCCTATGCCGCACTCTCACACGCCGGAGGAGAGGAGGTGGTCGCTTCTGTGATAGAGCATATGCCCGAAGGGCACCTCATCTTCGAGAGCAAGGAGGTGAGCCGTGCGCGCCTCTTGGCAGAAGGAGTAGTGGCCACCGTTTCTTCGCACGCAGTAGAACCAGCCCCTCTTACCCGAGAAGCATTACGCGTGTTGGTGGCTGAAGCATTTCCTAAGAAAAAAGTTTCCACTACAGCGCTGAATGCTTTCTTTGAATGTCCGTGGCAATGGTACTTCCGCACCTTTGTCGGTTTACCGGAACCGGAAGCAGAAGCGCTCACCTTCGGCAGTGTTGTCCACGGCGCTATCGAGCGGCTCGTGAAGCTCGAGAAGAAGCCGAGTGTGAAGGAACTTGCACGCGCTCTCGAGGAAGCGCTCGATGATTGCCATGTTATGGAGGAGAAGAAGCGCCGTCGCATGACGACGGATGCTACGCGTGCCCTTAAGCACTTCCTTCACGATTTCTTGCCCGAGCTCTATGAGGAGCGTGAGAGTGAGCGAGCTATTTCCTATAAGGATCCGCGTTTTCCTGAGCTCACTATTTCTGGGAAGATTGACCTTATGGAGCACGCGGGCGACAGTGCGGTGCGCGTTACAGACTTTAAAACAGGGAAGCCTCGGAGCGTGAAGGAGATAGAGAAGCGCGATGATGAGGGCCGTCTTTCGGGATATCTGCGTCAATTGGCTATGTATTCATACCTCCTTCATAACAGTAGTAAGGGGCGCTATGAGGCAGAGAAGAGCCGCCTATACTTTGTTGAGAGTACAGACCCTGCCGCAGCTCTCTATGAGACCGTGATTGGAGAAGAGGAGTTGAGTTTGCTTATAACCGACATCAAGGATTACGCCGCTGCATTAGAAAGTGGAGCGTGGACCGAGCGCGAATGTCATCACAAAAACTATCCAGGCGAGACGGAGTGTCCGTACTGCAAGAGGGCGGAGATGTATAGGTAACAAGCGAAGGAACTACTTCAAGAGGCTTTCAATCTTGGCTTTGACGCTCGCGAGAGGTTCTGCGCCGTTCACAATGACTTGGCGGCCGTCCTTGGCAATAAGGATGGAGTAGGGGGTGCCGCGGGCTCCGATTTTGATAGCTTCTTCGGCGCTCTTTGCGACCTTGTCGGTGTATGTGCCGTTTGTAAGACAATTAACGAATCCTTGATGATCAAGACCGAGAGTGGCTGCGATATTGTTTAGTTCGATTGGATCAAGAGAGTCGTTTGAGTTTGTTTTGGCAAAGATGGCGTCGAGATACTTCCAGAAGATTTGCTCGCCTCCCATGGCCGCTGCGCATTCGGTGGCTTCAGCTTCCTTCGGAGCTTTGGAATGAAGCTGGGGAATCGGGAAGTGACGGAAGACCCAAGCGACTTCACCAGAGTAGTCAGACATGACTTGCTTCAATGTGTTGTGGAAAGTTTTGCAGAAAGGGCACTCGGTGTCCGAGTATTCTACGATGACGACAGGAGCGCTCGCACTGCCCAAGAGATGGTCCTTGGCGGAAACTTCTGGTACTTCAATTGAGGGCGTGTTGTCGATCCCGTTTGCGACAGGGGCTTTGGTACCACCAGAATAAATAGCCAAGGCAATAAAGGCACCAGCAACGACAATAGCAGCGGGGACTAAAAGCGGGTTTGTTTTTTCTTGTTCCATAATCGCTCGATTATAACATATGCCATTACAGCACTTATGAGAGCAATACATACGCTCCCCACAATGTCTGCCGTGTGGTGGACATGGGCGAGCACTCGCGCGGCGCCAACCAAGAAGGTGATGATCCACAAGAAAGAGGCGTAGCGAGGGTTAAAAAAAGAGAGGAGAGAAGCTAGAGAGGCGAGAAGAAGGGTGTGGTCGGAGGGGAAACCGTTGTCGGCCACGTGCGGGATGAGGGGAGTTATCGCTTGGACCACAAACGGGCGTGGGTCGTACCACATTGCTCGAGCAAAGAGGGCAAGAAGATACGAGAGTGGGAGAGAGATGACAGCGAAGCGCAAGATATGCTTGCGGATATCTCGATTACTTTTGAAAAGAAACAAGAGAGCGAGCAGTACTCCTAATCCAATGAGATACTTGGCGGCGAAGATAATGAAGATCTCCATGGCGAGGGTTAAAAGGGTAGGCTGAAGGTTAATTTGTTTTCAGAGGGCTTCTCCCACTCGCTTGTGTCCAGAGGAATATCTTTCACCTGCGGACCTTCTTTGAACATAAGTTTCTGGTTCGTCATGGCGTAGTCGTAGATCTCTTTGGTGATGCGGACGTCATCGAGGCAGTATGCGCGGATCTTTTCGACTTCACCTGTCTTCCACCACTTCACTGCTTCCAAACCGTGTCCTGATTTGTTCGTGCCCAAGGTGCCTTCCGCGAGCTGGTCGAGCTTCATGCCGCGGCCGTACTGCTTCTTAATTTCTTTCAAAATGTCGAGGTGCTTCAAGGTCGAGAGATCACCGGGGTAGTACTTGTTCAAGAGAGGTAAGTCAAAGTGCTCTGAGTAGTAGCCGATGATGAGGTCGGCGCGTTCAAGAATAGGCCAGAGATCCTTCAACTCTTCCTGCGAGTAGGAAGAGTAGGAATCAGTCTCGGAATCGTAGATGCCGACGATGGAGATGTCGAGCGCAGTGGGATCGGAGGAGCCGACTTCTTGGAAGATGTTTCTCGTCTCGATGTCGAAAACTATTTTACGCATTGACACTGAGTTTATCGAAGTGTGCGGGAATCTGCTCGAGTGTGACCGTCTGCTCTTCGCCAGTGGCGAGGTCGCGGATAGCGTATTCTCCGGAGTTAGCTTCGTTCTCACCGAAGACTAAGGCATACGGGATTTTGTTCTTGCCGGCGTTCCTGAGTTGGTCGCCAAGTTTGTGGCCCGAGAAGTCGAGAGCGACGTTCACGCCGCTCATGCGGAGCTTCACGACAAAGGCCACTGCCTGGTCGATGAGTTGCATGTCAGCGAGAAGGACGGTGAGTGCGGTTGCGGGGCGATATGCGGGAAGGAGGTTGTGAGTTTCGAGGAAGTCTTTCATCGTCACATCACCCCAGCCGAAGCCTGCGCAGGGGAGATCCTGGTGACCGAAGAGCTTTGTGAGGTTGTCGTAGCGACCGCCGCCCAAGATGGAGCGGTTGTTCTCGGGGTTGGTGTCAAAGAATTCAAAGACGATACCCGTGTAGTACGCTTGGCCACGAGCGAGAGTCTTGTCGATGCGTGTATTGGTGATCCCTTCTTTGGCGAGAATGCTGATCGCGCTCTCGAGTTCCTCGGAGCTGCCGTGCGTGTTCATGCGGATCTCGTAGTCGGCGGAGGTCGCACCGAAAGCCTTCAGCGCTCGGTCGGCGAGGGTGATGAGTTCGATCTCGGCAGACATGTTGGCGACGCCGAAGATGTCGACGTTCAGCTGCCAGTGTTCGCGCAAGCGGCCGCGCTGAGTGGCTTCGTAGCGGAAGAGGTTGGGGATGGAGTAGAGGCGCAGCGGGAAGCCGAGTTCGCGGCGCTTTGCAGCGACCATGCGGGCTACGGTAGGAGTCATCTCGGGGCGCATCGTCACTTCGCGACCGCCGCGGTCGAGGAAGGTGAAGCTCTGCTCGTTCACAATTTCATCGCCCGTCTTCTCGCGGTAGATTTCCGTTGGTTCGAGAACGGAAGCATCGTATTCTTCGTACCCGAAGACTTCCGAAGTTTCGCGCCAGACTTTGAAGATGTGGTTCTGGATAAACTTATCTTCTGGGTAAAAGTCGCGCACACCCTTGTAAGGCTTCGTATCTAGTTTAGACATGGAGGTATTATACAAAAATCGCCCCACTCTGACGAGCCGGGCGATTTTGATTCCATATATTTCTCTAGCTCTTGCGGCCAGCCTTGGCGCGGTCGGTCTGTGTGAGGTAGATCTTGCGAAGGCGAACGAAATGCGGAGTGATCTCGATATATTCGTCTTCGTTCATGACTTCCATGGCGCGTTCGATATCGAGTTTGTAGGCAGGAGCAAGGTACGCCTTGTCGTCTGAGCCGGAAGCGCGCATGTTGGTGAGCTGCTTGCCCTTGGTTGGATTCACATACATGTCCTCACCCTTGACCGCGTTACCAACGACCTGACCTGCGTAGACTTCATCGCCCGGTTCTACATAGAGCGTGCCGCGTTGCTGGAGATTGTCGAGAGCGAAGGCGAGGCACTTACCTGGTTCCATGGAGATCATGGCGCCGACGTCGTGGCGTTCGATAACACCGACGTATGGCTTGAAGCCGATGAAGCGGGAAGAGAAGATGCCCAAGCCCTTCGTCATGACGACGAATTCACCGCGGAAGCCCAAGAGGCCGCGCGTCGGTGCTTCGAAGATGAGGCGGGTGGCGCCGTTTTCCGTTTTCATATCCATGAGCTGTGCCTTCCTTGGAGTAAGGGTTGAGATGACACTGCCGCTCATCTCTTCCGGCACATCGATCAATACTTCTTCAAATGGTTCCGTCTTCACACCGTTTTCTTCCTTGATAATAACTTTCGGTTGAGAGACCTGGAGCTCGAAGCCTTCACGACGCATGTTCTCGCAGAGGATGGCGATGTGGAGTTCGCCGCGACCGTAGACGGTGTAGTACTCGGAGGTGCCGAAGTCGACCTTCAATCCCACGTTGATTTCAAGTTCCTTCTCGAGGCGTTCGCGAATCTGGCGACCAGTGACGAACTTGCCGTCCTTACCGGCGGAGGGGGCGTTGGTGACGAGGAAGTTCAGGG
>CAZBQU010000031.1:0-6291 GCA_964494215.1 uncultured Candidatus Saccharibacteria bacterium
GCGCTTCGAGACTTTGACTTTGATTGCGATGCAGGCGTCGGGGAGGAGGAATTGTTTGAACTCGTTGTAGACGCGTGGGAAGACAGCTACCTCTGTTGTGCCCGTGAAGTCGGCAAGCCTCATAAAGACCATCGTCTCATTGCCCTTGGTTGTGACGAGACGGACTTGCTCGATGATGCCGCCGATGATCGCTTCGGTATTCTCGCGCATATCGGTAAGCTTCTTCACGTTTGCGTCGCGGCTTGCAAGCTTCTCTCGGTATGGTTCGAGCGGATGACCGGAGATGTAGAGCCCCAAGAGTTCCTTCTCCCACGCGAGGCGTTCTTTGGCATCGACGATGGCGGGCGCGGGTGCGAGGCGAAGTGTGGGTAAGGTTGATGTGTCGCTCATGAGGCTAAAGAGCGAGCTCTGGTTCTCGGCGGTGTTGGTGCGCTCCTTGTGGTAGGCGAGGAAGGCATCGAGGTTGTGGAGAAGGAGACTGCGTTCACCGAATTCGTCCAAGGCCCCGACCTTGATAAGGGATTCGAGGGATTTTTTATTCAAATTTTTATCCTTCACACGGTCGAGGAAATCAGCGAGCGAGGTAAATGTGCCCGCGCGTTTGCGTTCTTGCGTAATGGACGAGGCGACGCTCGCACCGAAGTTCTTCACTGTCGTTAAGCCGAAGCGGATCTTGTGCGGTTGCCCGGGCTGGGAGATGACGGCGAACTGCGAGAAACTCTCGTTCACGGAAGGTGGTAGGACATCGATCCCCATGCGTTTGCATTCGTTCACCATGATGCCAATCGTGTCGACGTCGCCTGACTCGGCGGTGAGGACGGCTGACATGTAGATCGCGGGGTAGTTCGCCTTGAGCCAGGCGGTGACGTAGGCGATGTGTCCGTAACTCGCGGCATGCGCCTTGTTGAAGCCGTAACCTTGGAAAGGCACAAAGAGATCCCAGATTGCTTCGGCGCGATCGCGTGCCATGCCTCCGTGCTTTATGCAGCCTTCGACGAACATGGCATGTTGCTTCTTCATCTCTTCGGGAATTTTTTTACCGACGGCTTTGCGGAACTTGTCGACCTCACCCCACGTGTAGCCGGCAACTTCGATCGCGGTCATAAGAAGGTCGTCTTGGTACACGAGCACGCCATAGGTCGTGTCGAGGAAGGTTTTCATTTTTGGATGCATAAAGGTGGCGGGCTTGCGGCCGTGCTTCCTCGCAATGTATTCCTGAATGTTGTCCATCGGTCCCGGGCGGTAGAGTGCCACCATGACGTTGATGTCGTGGATCGAGGTGGGCTTCAATTCTGTGAGCGCTTTCGTCATACCAGAGCCGTTCAGCTGGAAGGTGCCTTCCGTCTCTCCGCGCGCCAGCATCTCAAATGTTTTCTTGTCGTCGATGGGGATGCTTTCAATAGAAATATCGGCGCCCTCAATTTTCTTTATTCGCTCAAAAGCGTCCGCGATGATCGAGAGGTTTCGGATACCGAGGAAGTCGAACTTAAGAAGGCCCGCTTCCTCGATTGAGTACATGTCGTACTGAGTGATGATCTTGTTCTCACCCTTTGTGTCGTACTGGAGAGCGGTGTAGTCAGTAAGAGGGCCTGGGGCGATGACGACACCTGCGGCGTGGACGGAGATGTGGCGAGCGTTGCCTTCAATCTTCTCGGCCATGTCGACGATGGTACGGACATCCGCGTCGGCTTTATACATATCCTTGAACTCAGCCGATTCCTTCTTGGCGCGCGCGATCGTCATGGGGAAGCCTTGAGCGCCCATCGGGATGAGCTTCGCCACAGTGTCGCCAAGTTGATACGGGAAGCCCATGGCTCTTGTGACGTCGCGTACGGCGCCGCGCGCCATCATCGTGCCGAAGGTGCCGATCTGGGCGACGTGGTCGACACCGTACTTCCGGCGTGCGTACTCGATCACCTCATCGCGGCGGTTGTCTGCAAAGTCCATGTCGATGTCCGGCGCGGAGGGGCGGTCTGGGTTCAAGAAGCGTTCGAACGGCAGTTTGTAGACAAAGGGATTCACGTTTGTAATGCCCGCAAGGTACGTCACCATGGAGCCGGCCACGGAACCTCTGATGTTCGTGAGAATACCGTGATCATGAGCATAGTGGAGGAGGTCGGAAACGACGAGGAAGTATTTTGGGTAGCCTTTATCCTTGATAATTTTGAGTTCATACTCGATGCGCTCGAGGAGTTCCGGGGTCTTCTCCATGTTGCGACGGTTGATACCTTCGTACACGATTTTCCGCAGCGCTTCGTCCGAGGTTGCACCGTCGGGGATCTCAAGATCCGGGAAGACCCATTTGCCGAGCTCGAGAGTGATGTTGCATCTTGCGGCAACCCTTGCCGTATTGGCGAGAGCTTCGGGGAGATGTTTGAAATATTTCTCGGCGGTTTTTGTATTAATAAATGAGAAGTCCTCCTCCTCTTCCCCGAAGGCATTGCCGCCGCCTCCACCCATGTATCCTTGGATGGCCATGATTGTGTCACGCGCTTGCTTGTCCTTCGGCTCTAAATAGTAGACGTCGTGGGCGGCGAGAAGGGGGACTTCAAGGGTTTTGGCGAGCTCAATGCGCGCCTTCATGCGCTCGTCGTGCTCCATAATTTCTGGATGATGCGTGATTTCAAAATAGAAATGATCTGGGCCAAATGTTTCTTTATAAAATTGGGCTAAGTCTTCGACATTTGTTTTCACAAACGAGGGGAGGATGGCGATGAGACCTTCCTTGTGTTTCGCGATGAGTTCCTTGTCCAAGCGCGGTTTGTAATAGAAGCCTTCAAGATAGGAGGCTGTCACGAGCTTCAATAAATTTTGATATCCCGTTTCATTTTCCGCAAGGAGCACAAGACGTGTGCGTTGGTTGTCGAGCCGCGCTTCTTTGTCGTGGCGCGTGCGCAAGGCGACGTAGAAGTCGACACCGATAATAGGTTTAATACCAGCGTCCATGCATTCCTGATAAAACTCGATCGCGCCGTACAAATTCCCCGCGTCGGTGAGCGCCAAGGCCGTCATTCCCTCCTTCTTCGCCTTGGCCACAAGGTCGGAGATCTTCGGAAGAGCTTCAAGAAGCGAGTAGTGAGAATGCGTGTGGAGGTGGGTGAAGGGGGTTGTTTCGGCAGCCATTGTTGGCGAAATTATACCAGTAGATAGGAAGCAGTACACAGTAGACAGAGAGGGCAGATTCGGGCCAATTATCTCTCGATTGCTATATACTTATGGCCTCATGTATATCGTCGGTATCGATGAAGCTGGAAGAGGACCTTTGGCGGGGCTGGTGTCGGTAGGAATGGTGAAGATGGTTAACCCCACTTCGCAGGAACTTCGCGGAGCAAGTAAAAAGTTTTTCAAAGGCATTCGAGATTCAAAAAAGCTCTCTTTAGAGAAACGAGAAGAGTGGTACGGGCGCGCCGTGGAAGCCAGGAAGAGAGGGGAGCTCGATTTCCATGTCGCGCTTATCTCAGAGAAGGTGATTGATAAGCAAGGTATTAGCTACGCCATTCGTCTCGGGATTGCACGTTGTCTTAAGGCTCTTGGTGTTTCTCCTCAGGATCTGATTTTCCTCGACGGCTCACTCAAGGCGCCGGTTGAGTTTAGAAACCAACAGACGATTATCAAGGGGGATGAGAAAATTCCCGTCATTTCGCTCGCTTCTATTTGTGCCAAGGTGACGCGCGATCGGAAGATGGTAGCGCTCGCAAAAAAGTTTCCTCGCTATGGCTTCGACGTCCACAAAGGTTATGGGACCTCCGCGCATCTTGCTGCCTTGCGGAAATATGGCAAAACAGCTCTCCACAGAAGCACATTTTTGAAGAATTTGACAAAAAGTGGCTAAGTAGTATAATAAATTTTAGACGAAAGGAGGGCGGCCCCATGGGCGCTACGGCAATACAGATTAATCTGAATTATGCGGCAGCGGCTATCTTGCGTGTCCGCCGTCACAAATTGCGCATTCTTCTCATGAAGGTGCGTATACTGACCGGTTCTCAAAAAGGACGAGTGCTCTGGCAACTACCGGGAGGGGGCGAGGAAGTGACCGACCAAGGTAACCCTCTCCGCACCCTCGGCGAAGAACTCGAGGAAGAAACGGGTTTACGGCTTCGGGAGAACTACAAAGATCCTGAGCTCATCGTCACGGTGGAGAAGACCCCCGAACATCTCCAGCGTTTCTACCTCATCTGGTGGAACGGGGTGCGCGGTGAGCTCCGCAAGCAGGAAATCATCGACGGCAACAAACTCCTTGGAGTTCCTGAATGGCGGACGATCGACTTCGCCAAAAAGAATTTATGCGACAGCCACCTTGGTGTCGTTCCCCGTATCACGAAGATCGATTTGAAGCACAAAGAGTGGATCTAGGGCCCGGGACGCAGTATGCGTGTCGGGTCTTTTCTTTTGCTTTATATGTGCTATGGTGGAGGCCATGGTTGTACGAATGAGACACACCCGCGCGCATACGAGAAACAGGCGTTCACATCACGCCCTCTCTCAGCCTGCGTTGAGCAAGGACGCTGCCGGCGCCTCCCACCTCCGTCACAGGATGTCGAAGGCTACTGGCATGTATCGCGATCGCAAGGTCGTCGATTTGGCGAAGAAGCTCGACAAAAAGGCCAAGAAGCGCACCGCGGTGAAGTAACCCAATTTATCCCTTAGTTCTTTTGTTCTTTTATGTCGCAAAGACACCTTTCGCGTTCTGTTGTTCTCCAATCGCTTTTTGAGTGGGATTTCGAAGGTAAGCAGCGGGAAGATATTTTCCCGATGTTTGAGCGCAATATTAAAGAGTTTGCTCCCGGTTCCTCGGATCGCCCCTTCATGGAAACTCTCCTGAAGCGTGTGCTCGACAAGCAGCGTGATCTCGACGTGTTGATCGAGAAGGCGGCACCAGAATGGCCTATTCATAAAATCGCTCCCGTTGACCGCAATATTCTCCGTATCGGCTTGGCTGAACTTCTCTTCTCCGATCGTAACGAGGTGCCGCCCAAGGTTGCTATCAACGAAGCTATTGAACTCGCCAAGCAATTCGGTGGGGAAACGTCTGGTCGCTTTGTGAACGGAGTGCTCGGCGCGGTGTATAAAGAAATGGGTGAGCCTGGCAAGCACGAGACTGGCAAGCCAAAGAAGGTGCATGGCAACGTGCCTGACCATCTCCTGCCGGTCGAGAAGCTTGTCGGGGCGGTTGTCTTCGCCAAGCATGAAGACCAAGTCTATCTCGCCCTTGTGCATGACGTCTTTGGCCACTGGACGCTCTCCAAAGGCAAGCTCGTTGCTGATGAGGCTGATATCGACTGCCTGACACGCAAGGTGCCGCTCGAAATCGGCGTACCTATCACAGTGGGTGAGCATATTGGCAGCAATACCTACACAACGTTCCTCCCGGAGAAGGGTAAGGTGCGCAAAGAGATCAATTATTATCTCGCCGAAGCACCATTCCAAGAACTCACTCTCGAGAAGAAGGAGGATAAAGGCGGTCTCGATGATGTTCGCTGGTTCAAACTAGCCGATATTCTCGATCTCAACTTTTACGACGATATTTTACCGATTGTGACGAAGGCGCTCACTCGACTTGCGGAATCGCGCTAGATAGTAAATAGTAGTCAGTACATCGTATGGATTTTGCCGTTTTTGAAGCCAAAGCAGGAGTGCAGTTCGCCAACAAGGCCTTGTTAAAGCAAGCCTTTACGCACCGCTCCTTTATCAATGAAAATCGCGACTCCGGTCTCGCTCATAACGAGCGCCTCGAGTTCTTGGGCGATGCTGTGCTCGAACTTGTGATCACCGACTTCCTCTATGCGAAGATGCAGGACTCGGATGAAGGAACGCTTACCTCGCTCCGCTCCGCGCTCGTGAACGCTGATACATGTGCCAAGGTGGCGCAGACTCTTGGAGCCAACGACTTCCTCCTCCTCTCAAAGGGCGAGTCAAAGGACACTGGCCGCGCTCGTTCGTATATCTTGGAGAACACGCGTGAGGCAATTATCGGAGCTATTTATTTAGATCAGAACTATGATGCTGCGAAGAACTTCATCCTCGCTCACATTGCTCCCTTGGCCGACGAGATTATGGCGACTGGTACGTGGATTGACGCGAAGTCGCTCTTCCAAGAAAGAGCGCAAGAGAAGGTTGGTCACACTCCTGTTTATAAAACAGTGAAGGAAGCCGGTCCGGATCACGACAAGCGCTTTACCGTCGCTGTGTCCGTGCAGAACACCGTCTATGGTGAAGGCGAAGGGAAGTCGAAGCAGGACGCCGAACAAGCCGCCGCTCGCGAAGCTCTCGAAAGCCAAGGGTGGAAGTAAG
>CAZBQU010000032.1:0-5507 GCA_964494215.1 uncultured Candidatus Saccharibacteria bacterium
CAAACGGCGACCCTCTCGGGCCGCCGTTTCTTTTATATCTATGTATGTATTCTAGTATCCGCGGAGGCGGTCGATCTTGTCGTGCTGACGGATCTTCTCGTGGGCCTTAGCTTCGATCTGGCGGATGCGCTCACGCGTGACGCCAAAGACCTTGCCCACTTCTTCAAGTGTATGTTGGATGCCATCGTGGAGACCATGACGCATCTCGAGAATCTTCCTCTCTTTCGGAGGGAGGTCATTCAAGATCTCGCGCACTTGGTCGGAGACGATACGGCGGGAAGATTCCTGATCGGGTGAGAGAATCTTGTCATCGGCCAAGAAGTCGCCGAGTTTACTCTTCCCTTCTTCTTCCTCACCCACCGGAGTTTCCAAGGAAACAGTCGACTGATCGATCTTCTCAATCTGATAAATCTTGTCGACATCGAGATTCATCTCCATGGCGATTTCTTCCTGCAAGGGTTCGCGACCAAGGTCCTGCGTGAGGCGGCGGACCACCTGCTTGTACTTCGCGATTGTTTCCACCATGTGCACCGGTACACGGATGGTGCGGCTCTGGTCGGCCAAAGCGCGAGTGATCGCCTGGCGAATCCACCACGTAGCATACGTTGAGAATTTGAAGCCCTTCGTCCAGTCGAACTTCTCGACGGCCTTGTGGAGACCGAGGTTCCCTTCCTGGATAAGGTCGAGGAGAGTGAGGTCGGGAGAACGGTTGGCGTACTTCTTCGCAATAGAGACGACGAGACGCAAGTTCGCCTTCATGAGAAGGTTCTTCGCATCGACGTCACCTGCTTCAATGCGCTTCGCCAACTCCTTTTCCATGGAGCCTGCGATAAGTGGATACTGACCGATTTCGCGCAAGTACATTTGGATCGAGTCATAGCTCGAATCGCCACGGGAATATCCGTACTTTTTATCTGAGGGCTCTTCGGCTACTTCAAGCAAACCACCACCTTCGAGAATGTCGATACCGAGGTTGTGGAGCTTCTCGTAAAGCTCGTCGAGGAACATGATGTCCGTCTCAATCGTTGGGAACTCTTTTAAGATTTCGTCGAAGGTCACGAAGCCACGCTCCTTGCCACGAGTGACGAGGCGGTCGGTGCGCAATGCTTGATCGACTTTATGCTTGGCCTGCTTGGAAGAAATTTTCTTAGGCTTTGAAGGAGCTTTGGAATTTTTAACAACTTTCTTTGCCGGTTTGGATTTCCCCGAGCCTGCTCGAGGGGCGGCCTTTCTATTCTTTTGTTTTTTGGTCTTGACCATGTATATAAACAGTTTTTTATTTTACACTAGCTTTGGCTTTTCTACGCTGCGAATTTCTGCATCACGCGCTTGAGTGAGCTCGAACACTTTCTGCGTTGCGGCCGCGTCACCCTTGCGCATGGCGGTTTGCCACTCGAGAAGTTCGCGATCAAGCTCCGCAATCCGAATCCACGCTGAGAGTTCCGCATGATGACGACGCAAGTCGAGGTCCTCGGGGCTCTCCTTGAGAAGAGCAGAGACTTCCGCGTACTCATCATCACGCGCTCGCTTGCGCACATCTTCAACTTCTCGGGAAATTTCGCGCTTTGGCGCAGCGGCAGGAGTGCGCATGCGACGCAAATCTTCCCAGATCATCTCCTCCTTAATCCCCGTGCGCTTGGCAATAAGAGAAACGAAGTGGGAGCGTTCCATCGAGCTCGACAGCAAGCCGAGTAACGGCAAGAGCTTCGTCTCGATCAACTTCCCCACCTTACGACTCTCCTTCTCCGTCTCGAGGATTCGGTCCAAGAACTGCTCAATGGCCGGCAAGGCGCGACGGAGAATCTCCTTCCACGCACCAGGGTCACGCTTCACAATATCCGCGGGATCGCTCCCTTCCGGCAACTTCGCCACCTTCACCTCAAGCCCGAGCGAGAGTGCGAGTTCAGCCGCCTTTTCTCCCGCCTTCTCCCCCGCCGCATCCCCATCGAATGCGAGGATAATCCGTGGTGAGAGGCGCTTCAATCGTTCGAGGTGAGCGCTTGTGAAGGCTGTTCCCGATGAAGCAACCGTGTTCTCTACTCCCGCCTGATGCGAGAGAACGAGATCCATCTGACCCTCCACGAGAACAGCGTAATTCTTCTTCCTCACTTCCCCCTTGGCTTTATCAAGACCATAGAGGAGGTCGTGCTTGGTAAAGAAGACGGTCTCGGGCGTGTTTAAGTACTTAGGTTCTGTTTCCTTGGCAAGGGCGCGGCCGGAGAAGCCGGTGATCTCCCCGTTCGGGTCAAAGATCGGGAACACAAGTCGGTCACGGAACACGTCATACGGTTCCTTAACCTCCCCGGTCACCGGCTTCGTGAGCCCCGCCTTCACCAAGATATCTTTGTTGAATCCCAAGAGAAGCAAGTGATGGTAGAGTGCCCGCCACTCGGCCGGTGCATACCCCACTCGCCACTTCTTCACACTCTCTTCCGTGAGGCCTCTGTCAGCCAAGTATTGCCGGGCTACTGAGTTCTCGGAAAGTTTCGCCTCAAAGAACGCGCACGCCTGCTCGAGAGCGTCACGCAGATGATCCTTCTCATCGCGCTCTTGCTTACTTACTTCTCGCCCCTTAAGTTCCACTCCCGCGCGCTCAGCCAATTCCTTCAGCGCTTCGCGGAACGAGAGCCCTTCTGTTTCTTGGAGGAAGGTGAAAATATCACCCTTCGCGCCGCACCCGAAACAGTAGTAACTCTGTCGAGCGGGCGAGACGAAGAAGGAAGGTGTTTTCTCGTTGTGGAAAGGACAGCGCCCCTTGAAACTTGTGCCTGATTTCTCTAGTTTGACGTGTCTTCCAACAATCTCGACTATATCTAGCCGTTCTTTGATTGTTTCGACGTCGCCTCCCATATGAGTTTTTCCTTGTAACCGCCTTTGAAGCCAGTACCGGCGGGGATCAAGCGACCGATGATAACGTTTTCCTTCAAACCAACGAGCTTGTCATCAACACCCTTGATCGAGGCCTGGATAAGGACGCGAGGAGTGTGCTGGAACGAAGCGGCAGAGAGGAATGATGCACGCGAGAGAGATACTTCGGTGATACCCATGATGATGGGATCAGCCTTGGCTTCTTCGAGACCCTTTTCACGAGCGAGCGCGTTAGCCTGCACGAGTTCAGCGACTTCGACGACGTCACCTCTTGTGAAGTGCGTGGCGCCAGCGTCCTTAACCTTGCGACGAGAGAACATCTGACGAACGATAAGTTCGATGTGCTTGTGGGACACAGCGGCACCCTGGAGCTCGTAGAGCTTCGAGACTTCGTGAATGATGTAATTCTCGGTAATTTCGCGACCAGCGTAACGGAAGAGCTCGTCGAGATCGGCGGAACCGTCCGTAATGATGTCGCCCTTCTTCACTTCCTGACCAACGCGGACGAGTGAGGTGCGGGAAACAGGGACAACGTATTCTGTGTCGAGCTTCTTGCCCTTCATCTCGGCAGCGGCAGGAGTGATGCTGATGATGCGGTCATTGCCAACAACCTTGATCTCAGTGACCAAGCCGTCGATATGGCTCACAGCAGCAGGGATCTTCAACTTGCGTTTCTCGAAGATTTCTTCGACGCGTGGGAGACCCTGCGTCACGTCTCCTCCGACAGCGGCGGCGCCGGCGGCGTGCTTCGTGTTCATCGTAAGCTGAGTACCCGGTTCACCGATAGCCTGAGCGGCAACGGTGCCGACAGCTTCACCGAGTTCAACAACCTTGTTTGTACCAAGGTCAGTGCCGTAGCAGTGAACGCAGATACCGTGAATCGACTTACAACCGAGCGGCGAGCGAACGTGAACAGTATCAATCTTTGCACTGTTGATCGTTTCGGCGTCGTGCTTCGTGATGAAGTGACCCTTCTTGAAGAGAACAGCGCCCTTCTCGTCCATAAGATCTTCGGCGAGATAGCGACCCTTGATGTTCTTCGAGAGCGGCATCTCAATACCGGAAGCAGTCTTTCTGTGGATGTGTGTACCTTCCTTGGTACCGCAATCTTCTTCAGCGACAATCTCGTCCTGTGCAACGTCGAAGAGACGGCGCGTCAGGTAACCGGCCTTAGCGGTGTTAAGCGCGGTGTCGGTCAAACCTTTGCGGGAACCGTGAGTCGTGATGAAGTATTCGAGTGGGTTCAAGCCTTCCTTGTAGCAGGAGGTAATCGGGAATTCGAGAACGTCACCGGAAATATTCTGAATCACACCTTTCATACCAACCATCTGGTTGATGTTACCGAGCGTACCGCGAGCACCAGAGTACGTGATGTCGAAGACGGAATCCTTCGGAGCGAGCGTGCCAGGGATGAGCTTTTCTACTTCACCCTTAACCCCCTGCCAGATCTCAACCGAGCGAGCCACGCGCTCATGTTCGGAGAGGAGACCTTCTTGATACTGGTTCATAACTTCACTCACACGAGTGCGGCCAGCGTCGATGATCGCCTGCTTACCTTCAGGAATCTTCACGTCTGTAAGACCCCAGGTGACACCAGACTTCGTCGCATAACGGAAACCGAATTCCTTAATCTTGTCCATGATGGCAGGGATGTTCTCGATGCCGTAGCGTTCGATCAAGTTCTCGATGAGTTCGGCCATTTTGCCGCGGTTCATCTCGTGGTTCTGGAAGGTGTAGTCCTTAGGAAGCACACCGTTGAAGAGGAGGCGGCCAACAGTAGTCTCGAAGACCTTGCCCTCAAAGGCGGCGTAACGTTCGGTGTCAGATGGCAACACAGTGATCTTCGCGCGGAGAGACACCACGCCGAAGTCGTACGCGAGAATGGCAGCATTCGGAGAGGAGTAGTAACGTCCCTCACCCTTTTCTCCTGGGAGAATGCGGGTCATCCAGTAGGTACCGAGTGCGATGTCGAGGAGCTTCGCAATGAGCGTCGGTTCGCCGTTACCTGGCTTCAAGATGTTCTTGTCAGCAGCCATGATGAGGCGCGCTTCGGCCTGAGCCTCTTCGGAAAGTGGTACGTGCACGGCCATCTGGTCTCCGTCGAAGTCGGCGTTGAAGGCCGTACAGACGAGTGGGTGGAGCTGGATAGCGTTACCTTCGATAAGGATCGGCTGGAATGCCTGAATACCCAAGCGGTGCAGAGTTGGTGCGCGGTTTAAGAGCACGTACTTGCCGCGAATGACTTCTTCGAGAATGGCCCAGACTTCAGGGATCGCGTCTTCGATAAGACGGCGAGCACCAGGAATGTTGTAAGCGAGTTCTTTCTTCAAGAGCTCAGAGATGATAAACGGCTTGAAGAGCTCAAGTGCCATGTGCTTCGGGAGACCGCACTGGTGGAGCTTCAATTCAGGACCCACAACGATAACCGAGCGACCAGAGTAGTCGACGCGCTTACCCAAGAGGTTCTGGCGGAAGAGACCGCGCTTACCCTTCAAGTTGTCGGAGAGGGACTTCAACGGACGGCGCTGTGCCTGATTACCGGCGATCGATGAGTGACGGATAGTGTTGTCGATAAGAGCGTCAACGGCTTCCTGGAGAATGCGCTTCTCGTTCCTGAGAATAACATCCGGAGCATTGAT
>CAZBQU010000032.1:5517-5989 GCA_964494215.1 uncultured Candidatus Saccharibacteria bacterium
GGTTGTTGCGGTTGATGACGCGGCGATAGAGGTCGTTCACGTCGGATGTTGCGTAGCGACCACCGTCCAATGGGACCATCGGGCGGATAGCTGGTGGGATGACTGGAACACGCACGAGGAACATCCATTCCGGACGAATGCTCGAGTTAATCATCCACTGCACAGTTGAGATGCGCTTGTTCAAGCGAGGGATCTCAGTGGCTGGAGCTTTCTCGAGTCCCGCTTCTAACTCCTTGAGGAGCTTCGAAAGGTCGGTGCCCTTAAGAATGTTAAAAATAGCCTCAGCTCCGATGCCGGCTTCGAAGACGGTCGGATACTTGAGAGAGGAGCGGTGATACTCCACTTCGTTCAAGACCTTACCTGGGTTCAAGGACTCAATGTCCTTCTTGGTCGCCATGGCGAGCTCCTTCAGAGCTTCTTTGGACTTCTCGTCCTGCAAAGTCTTCATCTTCGACTTGAACTCGGAATCAAG
>CAZBQU010000033.1:0-5929 GCA_964494215.1 uncultured Candidatus Saccharibacteria bacterium
AAGGAAATAGCAATGGTCAAGAAGTATTTAGTTGAGGCCTGCTGAACAAAGTAATATGATATTCTAGGGTCTATGAAGATTACCAAGCTCGGCCATTGCTGCCTTCTCATTGAGACGAAGGGGAAAAGGATACTGACGGACCCAGGTAGCTATACTGTTGAAGCGCACTCAAAGTTAGAAGATTTGGATTATATTCTCTTTACTCATGAGCATCAGGATCACTATCATCTCGAATCTTTAAAGGTAATTCTAGAGAAAAATCCAAACGTAGTCGTTTATACAAACAGCTCAGTGGGTGAACTTTTGGAAAAGGAGGGTGTAGCGCATACGAAAATCGATCATAACCAAGGGGTATCTCTTGGAGAAGTTACTGTAATCGGTATTGGTGAGAAACATGCCCAAATGCACGCCTCGGTACCACTCTCGGCAAATATGGGATTCTTGATTGATGGAAGGCTTTGGTATCCGGGTGATGCCTTTACTGACCCAGAAAGACCTGTGGAGATTCTCGCCCTGCCGGTGTCAGGGCCTTGGATGAAGATTGGCGAGGCTGTTGATTATGCTCTTATGCTAAAACCAAAAGTAGCCTTTCCAGTTCATGACGGCACTAGGTTTGGGGCAGCGCATAATCTGCCTGCTAAGATTCTCCCTAACGAAGGTATCGAGTTCGTAGTAATGATAGAGGGTGATAGTAAAGAATTTTAACAATCATGAACGGTCAGATTAGGAAAGGCCTTCCGCTAGAAGCTATCAAGAAAGTAGATATTGATGAGACCAATGAACCTCTGGTCAAGATTGATGAGACAGAAAGAATAGTCCTACTCAAGGATCATAAATATCTAGACGCTCGTCTAAGAAAGTCAGCTCAAAATTTACTAGCTGTTGCTTCTAATAATCTTCCAGCCGGCTATAAATTATTGGTCGTAACCGCTTATAGACCAGTTTGGATGCAAAAGGAGCTATATAGACATAGGGAAAGACAATTAGCTATTAAGCACCCGTTTCTAATGATCTTTCAGCATGCAAAATGGAGGAAACTAGTAAATAGATACACCTCTCCTCCTGGTGGCTCATCCCATCAATACGGCGGCGCGGTAGACGTGACTGTCATTGATCCTTATGATAATCGGCTGGACATGGGCACTTCTCTAACTGATTTCGGGGTGAAAGTTCATACTGAAAATGACTTGATTACAGAAGAGCAAAGAAAAAATAGGAAACTTTTATATGAAGCAATGACAAAAGCTGGGTTCGTTAATTACCCTCTAGAGTGGTGGCATTATTCTTATGGTGATCGAATGTGGAGTGCCTATACCCAGAGGGATACATGCTTTTATGGGCCACTTAGTGTCTGATCGAGGAGAAGGACTGAAGACCCAGTTTCAAATTATGTAAAGAAGTTTCAGCTTCGTACCAGGCGGTACAGATTTTGACACCGTGTAATCTTTGATGTATTTTTCTCCGTGGAAAGAGGGGTGATTTGAGATGATCAAAGATGCCGATATCGAAGCTTTTTTCCTGAAGGTAATGCGTTCGGGCTATGCTGGCGGCGGTGTGGGGAAGACCATGACACTGCCGGACGTGAGGCCAAGCACCAAGGAGATCCGATACGTTCTTGGGGACTGGCTTCTCATCGACGAGTGGAACGTCAACCGGGACACGAACAAGTCCACTGGCGTGACACGCATCTGGTATGATGGCACGCTCGTCTGGTACATGAGTTATGGCGGGTATTACCCGAACTCTGTGACCAGATTTCTCAAGATGGCACTCCGCCATCAGTACTCTTGCGAAGGTTCCTTCAGAGGTGGCCGTGGCCCTGCGCGATGCGTGGCCTCTGATCTTCTCTTTTCTGAAGAACCCGGCCTCGTCTACACGAACGAGTACCACGGCAATTTTTGGCACTTCAGTGGCAAGGAAAGGATTTTTGCCCCGCAGATCCTCGCAGGCGATGCGGTGATCGGTTACCACGATTATTGGGGCATGAGCCTTCTCTAGCTCGCATGAATGGGCGCATTTCCTTCGGGGAGTGCGCCCATTATTTTTTTTGATTTCTATATGTAAAACCGGTTTCCGCGGAAGGCGGAAACCGGTTGGGTGGGTGATGCTTAGCGCTTCTGCATGATGGAGCTCATCTCTTCAAAGATGTCTCCCAGTACAGGCTTCAGTGCCTTGTACCAGACGGCGCACATGCTCAGGTACACGGTGCTGTAGATGAAGACCTCAGCGAGGCCCCACGTACCCACCCAGACCTTCCAGAAGCTCATTCCCACGAAGCCGAGGGTGATGACACCGAAGGTTTTCTTCTTCCCGACGAGTCTCTTCATAGAACGCTCCCGGACCACTTTACCTAAAATCTTTCGACTTGCAAAACCGTATAAATAGGGTAATCTAGACTCCATGTCACAGAAGCATCTTATTAAGCTTGTCTCCGTTGGGGACGCAAAGGGCGTCGGCAAAGGCCACACCTATTATTCGACCAAGAACAAGAAGTCGGTCGAGAAGAAACTCGAATTCAAAAAGTACAATCCGATTGCTCGTAAGCACACGGTGTACAAGGAAAAGAAAGCCTAACAAAAATCCCTCCAATCGGAGTGATTTTTGTTTAACGCTGTGTTAGGATAATCGCGTTGGGGCGATTAGTTTAATGGTAGAACAGCGCACTCCAAACGCGCTAGTGAGGGTTCGATTCCTTCATCGCCCGCAGATGAATATTCTCTTCGATGTTGAGCAGCTTCTGAGAACCTACGGTTATATTGGCGTGTTCCTGATCGTTTTTCTCGAATCAGGCATCTTCTTCGCGCTCCCGGGGGACTCTCTGCTCTTTACCGCTGGTCTTTTCGCCTCTATCTCTGGACTTAACCTCTTTATCCTTATCCCTGCCATTTTTATTGCCACATTTTTGGGTGGGTTAGTTGGGTATCAGATCGGGGTGTATATCGAGAGCCTGCATCGGTACGCCTTCTTTCGTAAAATTTTAAAGCCGGAGTATATCGCGAAGGCGCACGAGTTCTTTGTGGAGCACGGCAAGGGCGCCATTCTCATCTCCCGTTTCGTGCCTCTTATGCGCACCTTCGCTCCGATCGTCGCGGGGATCGCGCGGATGCCTCATAGCAAGTTCGTGCGCTACAGCTTCTTCTCCTCGCTTCTCTGGTCGCTCTCCATCACGCTTCTCGGGTACTTCTTGGGTCAGATCTTCCCGCAGATTACAAATTATCTTCACTTCGTGGTTATCGGGATTGTCGCCGTGTCTCTCCTCCCATTTCTAACAGAGTGGCTGCGTAGGCGTCTGAAGCGCTCGAGAACCAACGGATCTTAGAGTTACGTTTGAACCACATCATCTGACGGCGGGCGTATTGGCGAATGGCGGTGTTGAGCGCTTCGATGAATTCCTTCCTACTCAATTTCTTTTGGAGATAGAGAGAGGCGAAGCGGTATTCGAGGCCGAGTTCGTGAGCGCGTTTGAGAGAAAGCTTTCGAGCCTCGCGGATGATCCCGGGGACTCTTTCGATCAATCTTTTATAAATCCTTTTCTCGAGGTCTGTGGGGTGGAGGCCGATGTAGATATAATCTTTCCTCGCCTTTTTTGTATCAAGAGAGGGGACCTTCCCCAGCGCTGCGACAATCTCAAGCGCACGAATGACTCTGACTTTATTGTGCCAATCAATGTTCTTGGCGCGGTCGGGGTCTTTTTTCTTAAGCTGTGTATAAAGCGTTTCTGCAGAAAGCTTTTCTAATTCTTTGCGCAATTTCTTATTCGGCGGGACTTCTGGCAACATAAAGCCGTTGCAGAGAGCGTCGATATAGAAGCCCGTGCCACCGACGATGACGACCGTCTTGCCGCGGCCCTGGATATCCTCAAGTGCCGCTTGCGCGAGCTTCTGATACTCAGAGACGCTGAATTGTTTCTTGGGATCAGCGATGTCGAGGAGGTGGTGAGGGACGCCCTTCATCTCAGTCTTCGTCACCTTGCCCGTGCCCACGTTGAGGCCTTTGTAGACTTGGCGTGAATCGGCCGAAATAACTTCGCCTTTAAATTTCTTCGCTAGGCGAATACCTAAGGCACTCTTGCCCGAGGCGGTCGGACCCACTATGACTAAAACCTTCTTCATATCTTGGTGCCGAGGGAGGGACTCGAACCCTCAAGTCTTACGACGATCGATTTTGAGTCGATTGCGGTTGCCATTTCGCCACCTCGGCATTAACTTCTACAAATTACCTTAATTTGGTGCTAAAATCTAGCACATGTCACAGTTCTACAACGACTCTATTTTCTGGATTGAGGTCGACAAGATCAAGCCGAACCCATACCAGCCTCGTCGCGATTTCGACGAAGCGCAGTTGAGGAGCCTCTCCGAATCTATCCGCCAATACGGTGTTCTCCAGGCGCTCGTCGTGACTCGCAAAGAGTTCGAGAAGCCCGACGGCGGCCTTGGTGTTGAGTACGAGCTTGTCGCTGGTGAGCGTCGTTTGCGCGCTTCGAGGCTTGCGGGCCTCACGCAGGTGCCTGTCCTTATCCGCGCGGCAGAGGACACCGACCTCATGAAGCTCGAGCTTGCGATCATCGAGAACATCCAACGCGAAGACCTCTCACCAGTTGACCGCGCTCGTGCCTTTGACCGCTTGGTCAAAGAGTTTAGTTTGACTCATGCGGAGGTGGGTAAGAAGGTAGGTAAGAGCCGCGAATATGTTTCGAACACGCTTCGCATCCTCATGCTCCCAGAGTATATCCTCACCGCACTCTCGGAAGGGAAGATCACTGAAGGCCATACTCGTCCGCTCATGATGCTTGTCGATCGCCCGCAAGAGCAGGAGACGTTGTTCAAAGAAATTATTTTCAAAAAGTTAAATGTCCGCGAGTCCGAGAGCATTGCGAGAAACATCGCTGTTGAGCGTGCAAGGAAGCTTGTAGATCATGAGCTTATCGAGATCGAAGGACAGTTTAAGGAGCGCTTGGGGACGCGTGTCCGAATCGAGAAGAAGCCTGGCCGTGCCGGTGAACCTGGTGGTGATGAAGGAGGGATTCTGAAGATCGACTTCTTCAACAAAGAAGATCTCCGTACCATCCTCGAACGTATCGCTGCGGAAGCTGGTGTCCATGTGAGTGCGGCGCCGGAAGTTCTTGTCGAAGCTCCAGCCGAAATTTCTACTGAGTCGGCTGCGACTGTCGCGGAAGCCGCAGCACCTCTCACCGAAGAGGAGAAAGTCCTTGCAGAAGATAAACCTGCCGTCGAGCAAGCCTCCGAAGATGAGAATCTCTATTCCGTCTCAAACTTCAGCATCTAAGCCATCTTTTCGTCTATTGACTTTTTCATATTAAGTGTGATATAATAGATATAGGAAGATCGCATTCGGGCAAGAGCCCAATTACCCTTCAGGAGGTACGCATGTCATCAGCACTTAGCGCCGCTCTGGTAAGCTCTGGATTCGCGCCAATGCAGGGCGAATTTCATGTGAAGAGTCCGAAGACCTGCGTCTTCGGGGCGAAGAAGGTCGTGATCACCGATGAGGTGGGGAGGGCGTATGAAGCCGCTCACCAAGATGCCCGCGAGAAAGTGCGGGTCGCTGTAAAGCTCATCGATCTTTTCAGTCTCGCCGAGAAAGGTCTGAGCAACTAAGCTCAGATCACTTAGAACATAAAGGCACCCTTCACCGGGTGCCTTGTTTTTATTTTGCTTTCTTTTTAAACCCTCTTACTTTCTTTTCTTCTTTCAAAATTTCTAACGCGCGCTCTAGGGTAATAGTGTAGACGTCATCAGTCTTTAACGAGCGGAAGTCGGGCTTCGGCTTCGTATTGTGTGCGATATAAGGGCCGAAGCGTCCGACATTCGCAGTGATCTTCTCGTTCGTGTCGGGGTGTGTGCCGAGGAGGCGTGGGAGAGTGAGATAGACGAGGGCATCGGCAAGAGTCATGGTGGTGAGGTCCTTG
>CAZBQU010000034.1:0-5928 GCA_964494215.1 uncultured Candidatus Saccharibacteria bacterium
AACGTGGCTAGTTTAAGCACTTTTTCCTTATCCATGGGCGTATTTTAACATAAAAAAATCGGACAGGACGCGGTGGGGCGCGCTGTCCGATTCTTGAAGACTAATCCGTCTTCACATACTCACGCGAGACATTGAAGGTCTGACCTTTGTACTCGACCTCGAGCTTGCCAGGCGAGCCGCTGCTTCCACAGACGGTGACATTTGCCCTGTGGGGCAAATGCACCGATGTGGCACGAAGACGGTGTGGCAATTCGATTCTGGCACTGACACGCTGATTTGCTTCCGACATTCTGTGTGAACCTCCAAACCTAACTATGCCAAAGATATTACTTCAATTCAAGTAGTTTCAAAAATGCCTGTTCATCTAGGATCGTGACTCCAAGAGCTTCCGCTTTAGCGAGCTTCTCCCCCGCTTCGCTTCCAGCAACAACGTAGTCAGTTTTCTTCGACACGGAACCGCTCACGGAACCTCCGAGAGATTCGATCTTTTCCTTCGCTTCCTCGCGAGAGAGAGATTCGAGCGTGCCGGTGAGCACAAATGTTTTATGAATAAGCGGCAACTCATCCTCGCTCTTCTTCACGACCTTCTCGATACGCACGTGCTTGAGCAAGCGCTCATATAATTTCCGATTCTCTTCATCCGCAAACCAGGCCACCACAGCTTCGGCGACAACGGGACCCACACCCTCGATCTGCTGCAACTGCTCGAAGTTCGCTTGGGCAAAGGCGTCCGCACTGCCAAAGGTGCGCGCCAGGTCACGAGCCGTTTCCGTACCGACTTGCGGGATCGAGAGCGAAGCGATGAAGCGAGCAAGCGTCACATCTCGCGCCTTCTCGATTGCGTTTAGTAAATTCTCGATCGATTTATCTTTAAAGCCTTCGAGCATCTCAAGATCACCGCGCTTCACCGTAAAGATGTCATCGAAGTTCGACACAATATCCGCCTCCATGAGCTTCACGATAATGTTTGGCCCTAAGCCGTCGATATCAAAGACGCCACGCGAGACAAAGTGCGCGAGTTTGCGCTTCTGCTGCTCAAAAGAATGCTTCTCAACGCAGCGATATGCGGCCTGACCAGGGATACGTTCGATGCGACCATCGCCACCGCATAGCGGGAAATGTGTCGGAAATGTAAATTCCCTTTCCTTGCCGGTCCGCATCTCTACCACCACCTTCACCACTTCGGGGATAACGTCGCCGGCTTTCTGTAAGACAACGGTATCGCCAATACGAATATCTTTGCGCTTGATCTCATCTTCGTTGTGAAGTGTTGCGCGCGAGACAGTCGAACCTGCAACCAAAACGGGGCGAAGTATGGCCACGGGCGTGAGGACCCCCGTGCGTCCGATCTGGAGCGTGATATCCTCCACCACTGTCGTCACCTGCTCTGCTGGGAACTTAAAGGCAATGCCAAAACGAGGGGCTTTGCCTGTGTACCCAAGCTTCTCTTGGAGAGCGACGTTGTCGACCTTCACCACGATGCCGTCGATAAGGTAATCTTCTTCGTCCTTTTGCTTACTCCACTTTTTCCAGAAAGTGATAACTTCCTCCATGGTGCGACACTTCTTCACATGAGGATTAACGTTGAAGCCCCACTCCTTGAGCAGCGCGAGTTCCTCTCCTTGCGTCTCTGGCATCGCCTCCGAACACTGCGCGATGTCGTAGACAAAATTATTTAACATACGAGACGCTGTGACCCGTGAGTCGAGTTGGCGAAGTGACCCTGCGGCGACGTTGCGCGGGTTCGCAAAGAGCGCTTCTCCATCCTTCGCCCGTGCGGCATTTAAGGTGGCGAGTACGCTCTTGCCCATCCACACTTCTCCTTCGACAATGCAGGAAACACTCCGACGCAACACCTGCGGAACAGCTTTAATAGTGCGAACATTCTGCGTCACATCCTCGCCGACGCGCCCGTCACCGCGTGTCGCGGCTCGCACAAGCTTCCCCTCTTCATACGTGAGAACAACTTTGAGTCCATCGATCTTGAGCTCTGCGATATAGGCACATTCCTCCCCCACGACTTTCTTCACACGAGTATCGAAGCTATGCATATCTTCTTCGGAGAAAGCATCGTTGAAGGACCATTGCGGCACGACGTGCTCCACCTTCTCAAACTTTTCTAAAACGGCACCTCCAACCATCTGCGTCGGAGAGTCGCTCGTGTGGAGAGCTGGGTGCGCGGCCTCGATCTCTTCGAGTTCGCGGATTAAGGCATCATACGCTTCGTCAGAAATCTCAGGCGCGTCATGCGTATGATAGAGCGTACGGTGAGTATTGATCACCTCGCGCAACTTCTCGGCGCGGAGTTTGATGTCATGCGGAATAGCCATATTAATATCTCGCGCGCACGGCACGTTCTACGCGACGCGGGCTCGTCACACTGCACGTGTTGTACCCTCGCGCTTCGATAAGGGTCGTCCCATCAACATTTTTTGTCACAGTGACTGTCGCACAATACGGATCCGGTAAAAATGAGATGGAGGAAATAGTAGAGACGCTACTGCCGCCCACCACCCACTGGTTGCTTGAGTTTGCAGCGTCTTTGTTGCAGGCAATACTTGTACCGGTCGACGTAGCGAAGGCACTCTGCCCAGCCGGGTTCGCGATATCCCAATACAAGGCGCACTCCATCCCCGAGTCAGCGGCGTAGAAAGCCATCTGCGAATCTTTCCCCGCTGAAGAGATAAGACCTTGTCGATATGCGGTAGCGACAATACCAGTTGCAATAAGAAGCAGCGTTCCCATGACGGCGATCGCCACAAAGAGAGTGAAGCCTTTTTCTCGCGTGTTAGATAAGGAGGGATGCATGTTACCAGTTCAATAAATTTTCTCTCGCTTTAAATTGTCTCGACACTGAGCCCTTCGCCCAGTTCACCGTCACAGTCACAGCCACTTCCGTTGCACTCACCGCTGTGAGCGTGATCTCACGGCGAAACGGCGTGGCCACCCAACTGCTGTCATACCCGTAGAAATTGGTGCTCGCGCTCTGTCTCACAAACGGGCAAGACCCAGCACTGCCGCAGTGTATGGCAACCGCACTTTCCGCCGGACTCACTGTGCACGCTTCGCCAAAGTAGCACGGATCAGAGGAGTTTGCAGCCAGCCCTGTAAGCCAGTTACGGCCATTGAGGCGATTCTCATCACGAATGTTTCTCACCTGCTCAAAGCCCTCCTGCGCGAGATAAAAGGATACAATCTGCTCCTTCGAGAAGATGTAGGAAGAGAGCCCCGTCTGCGCGGCGTTCATTGCCCCCATGATCGCTAACGTTAAGATTGCGATCGCGACAAGGCTTTCGATAATCGTGAACCCTGTATGCGCGGTGTGAGTGAGTGTCTTCATATACTAGATGTCGAGCGAACGCTGCGAGATAAGAGTTTGAAGCGCAAAGTCCGTGCGCTGCTTCTCTCCGGCGTGCGCCTTCACCGCTACCAGAATCTTCGGCTGGAGAAGATTGTCGTTACCTGCCCCCGTCGTATAGAAGATAAAGGAATCTATCACCGCCTCAGGAGCTGTGACAGGAAGAAAGGTGGCGCTCCCCTCCTGTCGCTCTAACGCTGTGCCATTGAGTCGGTATGTTACTTGGACACCATTGGCATCGAGGAAACTCAAATACGTTCCTCCTCCGGCGCAGTTCTGCGCAACAGTCACAGTACCGCTTGAGCCGCAATGGTAATTCTTCCCGTAACGCATCTCTCGTGACATGCCTTCCAAAGCGATATTCAAATTCGTCATGACGGCCTTGAAGTTGCGCGACTTTCTGTTGGCGTCAAAGATTCCAAGAATAGAACCCATACTCACTGTCATGACGATCATGAAGATCGAAAGAGCAGTCATAAGTTCGATGAGTGTGAAGCCGTGTTCTCGAGACGTAGCCATACGCATTATTGTACCGAAACTTGACCACTTTGATAGAAGGTGACCGTTCGGCTCCGACCCTTCACGCTCTTCAGCACGATTTGGGCGCCGACCAAGTTCGACACAGAAACGACCTGGCCAGCTTCATCGTAGAAACGGAAGGCAGAAACCGTCGCCTTCGGTCGGAGGAAGGTCACATCCACGCGCCGTGCCGACCCGCAGTCAACACCTTCGGTCGTGAGCGGGCACACTGAATATAAGTAATTCCCTCGCGACAAATTTAGAATCTCATCACACTCAACGTTGCTGCCATCACAATTCCACGCACCTGTGAAGTTACTACTCCCATCGCGGTCAATAAACGCGACGTAGGAAGCCGTCGAGTTGGTAAGGCTTGCGGTCAGCCCATACGCATACGAGAAGTTCGAGGTGCCTGCGCCCGCCTGTCTCACGGCCACGCCATACGCCTGCTGCTCGGAAAAGACGAG
Organism: uncultured Candidatus Saccharibacteria bacterium; assembly: GCA_964494215.1. Taxonomy (GTDB): domain Bacteria; phylum Patescibacteriota; class Minisyncoccia; order Phycocordibacterales; family Zambryskibacteraceae; genus UBA5004. The sequence continues at coordinate 4,345 of CAZBQU010000034.1, forward strand.
CGCCAAATTATCCGCGTCCTGCGCAAGAGCCGCCGCGTCAGTATATGTGGATTGGTTGAAGACGATGACGGAGAGGATGACCATGGCGATCCCGATTGAGACCAAAAGTTCGATCAGGGTGAAGCCTGCGGTAGAGCGTTTAATGAAAGAATGAGACATGAAGAAGATCGAGTTTAAAGATGAGTGCAAGCCACGCACCCAAAACGAGGAATGGCGCAAAGGGCACTTCGCTTTTCATTGTAATCCGTTTACCGCTTCGCAACAAAGGAGAGAGCATCCCCGCTACGATAAGCGCAAGTCCGTAGAGCGCCCCTGTCCAGAAAGCGAGAATAACCGCAGAGAAGCCTCCTGCTGCCCCCAGCATGAGCCCCATCGAAAGAGCGAGCTTCGCATCACCAAAGCCCATCGCCCTCCCTCGTGACAGAAGCCATATAACCGCAAAGAATACAAAGAGGATGGGCCCCGCAAACCAGTCGAGCCACGAATTCTGCCCTCCGAGAGAAAGGATGAGTGCGAGGAAGGTGGCTGCATATGCGAGCGAGTTCGGAATCACCTTATGCCGCGCGTCATAGATCACGATAACAACATAGAGCGAAAAGATAGCGAGGAAGAGCCCGTTCACCCACCACGGGCTTCCGGGTTCATAGACAGTAGCAAAGATAATTCCCGTCAATATTTCTCCTGCAGGGTAACGCCAAGAAATCTTTGCGCGGCACGCTGAGCAACGACCACGCAACGCGAGGAAACTGACAACAGGTATAAGTTCGTACCAAGGCAGAACTTTGCTACAGCTACCACACTGAGAACGGCCCCCGATTGAAATCCCCGAACGGAAGCGGAGAGCGAGAACGTTCAAGAAGCTCCCAATGATCGCGCCGCAAACAAAAAGGATGACTAAAGTCATCCTTTAAGTATACCAAGAGATGTGCCGAATTAGTCGCAGGATGTATCGGTGCCGAGAGCGACTGTCTCAGACTTGGACTTGCCGAGAGAGTCGACACACCAGTACTGACCAGAGGTCGTGAGGTTGGCTTGAACGGCGTAAGCGCTCGCGGTGGAATTGCAGACGAGAGTGGTACCAGCCGGATAGTTGCCAGCAGTGGTGTACTCAGACATACCGGATGCGGTGTCAGCAAAGAGGTTTGCTCCGCAAGAGTTGGTGGCAGTGCCGTACCCGCCGTTCGTGTCGTAATAGATTTCGCCAGAGTTTCTGAGACCGGCGAGCTGGGCCTTGATCTTCACATCATTGCCCTTGCCCTTCGCGGTACTGAGGGAAGCGAGCACAACCGTAGAAAGAATGCCGATGATGGCGATAACCACCAAGAGCTCGATCAGGGTGAAGCCGCGGGCAGAGCGGGTGCGCATGTATCCTGTGCTAATCATGAATCGTTAGATGAATTGTTTAATGCTAAATCCACACTGCGGTGAATGCCTTTATTATACTCCCTGACTCTCCCCTAACCTATGCCGTGTGGATAACTAGCTAAATACCAGCCGAGGAGGCGACGTTGTAGATTGGTACAAGCACCGAGACCAAGAGAATACCGACAGCCAAGCCTAAGCCCACTATCATGACGGGCTCAA
>CAZBQU010000035.1:0-5465 GCA_964494215.1 uncultured Candidatus Saccharibacteria bacterium
TTGGGGGCTGAAACTCGACCCCATGAAGTTGGAATTGCTAGTAATCGCGGGTCAGCTATACCGCGGTGAATACGTTCTCAAGTCTTGTACTCACCGCCCGTCAACTCAAGGGAGATGGGAGTACCCGAAGTCTCGCCTAGCGCGGGCCTACGGTAAGTTCATCGACAGGGAGTAAGTCGTAACAAGGCACGGCTAGCGGAAGCTGGTCGTGGAGTAATTCAATTAGAAAACGTTTGCCGATAGGCAGACTGAACGAAGTCGATATTGTGTCTCTCGATCGAGGACATAATGGATTGTGAGAGATTCCCAGAACTCTCATGGCAATAGGGGAAGACCTATCGCAGATCGCAAGATTCAAGGAACGGAACAGAATAGAGAACGATAAGAGAAAGCCGCCCGCAAGGGCGGCTTTCTCGTGGCCGAAACCATTTGTTTTGAGAGATATTTTCTGGTATTGTTTTCTTCGATTGCGCATATAGCTCAGCTGGTAGAGCACACGACTGATACTCGTGAGGTCGAAGGTTCGATCCCTTCTGTGCGCACAAACGCGGGGCGTTTGTGCGAGGCGCAGGCACGGCGGTGCCGAGCCGGGGTCGCGAGATTTTTCAACAGGAAAATACTCGTGACCACAAAACGTCTGTTATACTATTTTTCATGCATAGAAGTAGAGTAATCGTCGCGATGGGAGTTTTGGTGGCACTCTTGCCTTTCTTCGGTTTCCCGCGCGCGTGGGAAGCATTCTTCCAATTCACCGCTGGTCTTGGTATCGCTGGTTTCTCGATGTGGGCGACGATCGACAAGAAGCTCTCCATGAAGGCTAAGGCACAGATGCGTTCACGACGCCGCAGCGATGCTGAGCTCGTCTCGGCAGAATCGACAACAGCGTCTACAGCCAACTACAGTCGTCGCGTCACCGACTTCTACCCGAAGACCGGGCAGCATGGTCGCCGTACGAGCGATTTCCCCGCACCCACGTCTCCTATCAATCCGGACTCTAACCCTGAAGAGGGAAGCAACTGAAGATGAGGTCGTGGCATCACCATGTCGCTTGGGCAGGAGCACTCCTCCTCCTTGGCGTTTTCTCGACTCAGATCGCGGTTCCGTATATGAGGGAGACGCGGTACAGTGCCGCGGCTGCTACAGAGGGGCCGGCAGCCGTAGCACTCCTGCCCGTGCTCCATGTGGCGACACCCGCATCCGTCCGCGCTATTTATATGACCGCGTGTGTCGCTGCAACTCCCTCCTGGCGTGAGAAGCTCAAGGTGCTTATCGAGACCACTGAGTTGAATGCGGTCGTCATCGATATTAAAGATTCCACAGGCACTGTTTCTTTTGCGAGCGGCATCCCGGAGACGAATAGCGGCAAGGGTTGCGTGGTCTCCGATTTGAAAGAATTTATCGAGTCGCTCCACAAGTCGAGTATCTACGTCATCGGGCGTATCTCCGTGTTCCAGGATCCGTCCTACGCCGCACTTCACCCAGAGCTTGCTGTGAAGTCGAAGGCAAGTGGGGGAGTCTGGAAGGATCGCAAAGGCCTCTCTTTTATCGATGTCGGAGCGAAGCCGTATTGGGACCACATCATTACACTTGCGGAGGCGTCCCACAACATCGGCTTTGATGAACTGAACTTCGACTACGTGCGCTATCCTTCGGACGGGAATATGGATGACGCGCATTTCACCTGGACGACTGCCTCCTCGACCAAGGCTATGATGCTCGAGAGCTTCTTCTCATATTTGCGAAGTAAACTCGAAGGAACGGGGTCGGTGATGTCTGCGGATCTCTTTGGTATGACGACCACGGTGGCGAGCGACATGGGGATTGGTCAGGTCTTGGAGAAGGCGCTTCCGTACTTCGATTATATTGCGCCTATGGTTTACCCTTCGCACTACCCGGCAGGCTGGAACGGCTTTGCTAACCCTGCGGCACATCCGTATGAAGTTATTAAGATCGCCATGGCGGGCGGCCGCGAGCGGGAAGTGGCCCTCAATATAGCTCAGGGGCTCGCCACCTCGACCCCGTCGAAGTTGCGCCCATGGCTCCAGGACTTCAATCTTGGGGCTACCTACGGCCCTACAGAGGTCAGGGCGCAAATGCAGGCCACCTATGACCTGGGCCTCAATTCCTGGCTCCTTTGGAGCGCCGGCAATGTTTATACTGAGGCTGCACTGCAGCGCCCCTAGGCATATGCCCGTGCTTTCTCGATGGGTTAGATGAGGAGCTTTGCCGCTTCCACGAGATCGTCCTCGTGTGTGATAGAAATCCAATTATTTGTTTCAATAATTTTTACCGGATGATCTTTGGCGGCGATGAGGAGTGTTTGAGGGAGCCCCCATTCTTCTTTTGTTTCAAGTTTGACGGGCTCGTAATTAAAAATATCCGTGGTCAGTGAATAAAGGCCTGTAAAGACATGCCCGCCGTTTTCTCTGATTGTGAGGTACCACTTATGAGTAACGAAATCGATTAAATTATCTGATTCGTTGAGGACGATGCGACTCCCTGTTTCGTCGCGGGTTACCGGCACGCACGCAATAGCGAAGTTGTGTTGAGCGCAGGCTTCGAGGGCTTGTGTATCGTATATATCATCACCCATCATGACGAGGAAGCGACCGTTGAGTAAGTCTCGAGCGCTCCAGAGAGCATGAGCTGTGCCGGTCAGCTGAGTGTCTTCCGCGTAGCGGATGGGGCGGCCATTATATTCGGAACCGATCTTCTCTTTAATTTTTTCTCCCAAATATCCGATTACCAAAATTACTTCACTCACGGAATCGGGGAGGCGATCAAGTTTATGTTCGAGGAGTGTTTTACCGTTCACGAGAAGGAGGGGCTTTGGCACATGGGTAGTGAGCTCACCCATGCGAGTACCTTTGCCTGCGCAGAGAATAACAGCTTGCATTTCCATACCTTACACGCTTTTAACATAAAAATTAAGAGGTCCGCAGTGCGGGCCTCTTATGTGTGCGTGGGTGCTGTGGTGAGCCGAAGCTCGTGAGGCACAGGGACAATGCCTTGGGCCATCTTCTCGAAAGCGGCAGGGTAGGCTTCGTAGTGGTTGCGGAAGGATGCGCCCAAAGGCAGTCTCTGCGTTTGGGTGAGGGTGTAGAAGCGAAAATCTTGCCCCTCTTCTCCAAGGCAAATGGCCGCCGCTTCTTCCTTGGTAAGGAAGCCGCAAAAGAAACCGTGGCCCGCTTGCCTTGTGAGGCCGAGGAAGTGGAGGGATGCGGGGATTATTCCGATTTCCTCCATGAGTCCTCGTCGCATGGCGACTCCGAAATCGCCACCATCTTCCGGCTCCATGGTTTCCGTCAAGGAATCCCATTTACCTCGATCTACAACCCCAATAATGTCGTCCCGCAAAATGAGCAAAATCTCGTCACCCCAGAAGAGGTGAGCTACAACGCCTGTTGTCATGTCACCTCCAAATGGTTCTGCCCTGCATCCTAGCTCTTCGCGAGAATGGCTGTCAATGAACTCTGGGGCGAGTTTGTTGTATAATTAACCGCAAATGGATGATCCCCAGAAAGTGACATATTTCGGAGAGACGGATTCGCGTAACAACCGCAAGAAATTCGGGGTGAAGGCAATTGACCGCTCGAAGCATTTCTACGTCATCGGCAAGTCTGGTATGGGTAAGTCGACGCTTCTTGAGAACATGGCGGTCCAGGATATCCAGAGTGGCAACGGCATGTGCTTCATCGATCCGCACGGCGGCACAGCCGAGAAACTTTTGGAATACATCCCCGAAAACCGTTTGAAGGATGTGCTCTACTTCGCCCCCTTCGACATGGAGTATCCGATCGCCTTTAACATCATGGAAGACGTTGGTGTGGAGAAGCGCCATCTCGTCGTGAACGGCCTTATGTCGGTGTTCGAAAAGATTTGGGAAGACGCGTGGTCGGCGCGCATGGCGTACATTTTGCAGAATACGCTTCTCGCTCTCCTTGAGTATCCAGGCGCGACGCTCCTTGCAGTGAACCGCATGTATACGGACAAAGAGTTCCGCACGAAGGTGGTGGAGAATGTGACGGACGTCTCGGTGAAGAGTTTCTGGGTCGACGAGTATGCAAAGTATACGGACAAGTACGTGCAAGAGGCGACACCTGCGATTCAAAACAAGATCGGACAGTTTGCCGGTAACCCTCTCATCAGAAATATCATCGGCCAACCGAAGTCATCTTTTGATCTGCGAAAGATTATGGATGAGAAGAAGATCATGATCGTAAACCTCTCCAAGGGTCGCGTCGGTGAAGGCAATGCGCGCTTGCTCGGCTCCATGCTTATCACGAAGATTTATCTCGCGGCGATGAGTCGTGCGGATGAGAATGCGACCACGCTTTCCAAACTTCCACCCTTCTATCTTTTCGTAGACGAATTCCAATCTTTTGCCGACAAGTCCTTTGCCGACATCCTTTCTGAGGCGCGTAAATATAAATTGTGTTTAACGATGGCTCACCAGTACATCGAACAAATGGAAGAAGAGGTGAGAGACGCCGTGTTCGGTAACGTGGGCTCTATGGTAACGTTCCGTGTCGGTGCGTATGACGCCGAAGTGCTCGAGAAGGAGTTTGCTCCCGTGTTCGTGGCAGAGGACTTGGTGAACTTGGGACTCCGCCAAATTTATCTCAAGCTCATGATCGACTCGGTGACATCCCAACCTTTCTCCGCAACAACGTTACCGCCAATTCCACTTCAATCTATCAATTATACAAAGGAGGTGATTGAAGAGTCTCGCAAAGCCTATGCTCGTCCACGCCCAGAGGTGGAGAAGGCGATTGTTGACTGGCACGGAGAAGGGCGTGTCGCTCCCAAGTCGAAAGAACCTAAAGGGCCGGTAGAAGGCAGGGAGCCGAAGGCTCCGGTGATTAAATATCCGGCCAAGAAACCTCTTGAAGCTACGCGCGATAAGGTGGAGACAGTACCGGTTGAAGCGATTACGATGCTGAAGCCGAAGATCAAGGCAGAAGCTCCTATTCAGTTTCCTGCGAAGCCCAACATCTCGCTCGAACAGCTCAAGAAAAAGAATGACAATCAGCGCAAGCCTGACGCGCAGAATCTGAACGCCTTGCGCGATGTGTTGAAAACGATGGTGCCTGAATCAGCGGCTCAACAACCGAAGCCCGCTCCTGTTGCACCGCCAAAGCCAGAAGTGAAAGTGGAGCCGAAGGTGGAAGCGAAGAAGGAACCTACACCTGAAGAGTTGAAGAAACTTTTAGGACTCGAGTAGTTCGATATGACTCACCACACGTAATGCGCGTTCTTATTTTCTCTCTTTCATATTTCCCTCTGGTCGGCGGCGCGGAGATCGCGATGGATGAGCTTACGAAGCGTATCCCCGAGGTCGAGTGGGACATGGTCACGCTGCGCTTCAACCGTACGGATAAGGCGTACGAGAAAATAGGGAATATTAATGTGTATCGCATCGGCGGCGGTTGGGGTTATCTTTCGAAAATAATGTTTATTCCGCA
>CAZBQU010000036.1:0-4900 GCA_964494215.1 uncultured Candidatus Saccharibacteria bacterium
TTGGGCCCTTAGCTTAGTTGGTAGAGCGCCTCATTTGCAATGAGGAGGTCACCGGTTCGACTCCGGTAGGGTCCACAAATGTCCACTCTCTGGTTCAAAGCAAAGCGATATGGATGGGGTTGGTATCCTGTTACGTGGCAGGGGTGGGTTGTGTTGGTGGTATATGTAGGGTTGGCACTTGCCTTTTCTCTCACGGTTGATGAGACGTCGTCAGTGCGTGAAGTGGTATTTACCTGCCTTTTGCCGGTCACCCTTCTGACAGCCACTCTCATTCGGATTTGTTATAAGAAAGGGGAGCGACCTCGCTGGCGTTGGGGGTAGCTTCTGGTGAATCCAGAGATTACTCGTTAGAATATTTTCGTTCGGGCCTATAGTTCAGTGGCAGAACGCGGCATTCGCATTGCCGAGACGACGGTTCGATTCCGTTTAGGTCCACAAGATTAAGGTTGGCTTGGTTATATTGACTTTTGCATATAATGTGCTAAGATAATAACAGGAGGTTCTATGAGAAATGTTTTGATCTTGGAAGACGACGATGCGGTGAACAAGATATGCATGGAATGGGTGGTAAAAGCAGGCGGGGCCGCGGTTAGCGCTTACGACATTGTAAGTGCCCGGCGCGCTTGTGAGACCAACATCTTCGACGCCCTTCTCTGCGACGTCAAACTGAGCAGAGGTGAATCGGGCCTTGATTTCGCCGAGGAATTCCGCAAGAGCAACCCGGCGGCAACGATTGTCGTGTTCAGCGGCAGCATGAAAGCGGCAGATGTTGAACAGACTGTGCGCCTTGGAGCGCATACTCTCTGCAAGCCTCAGTTCAAGGAGTCGGTTCTCAGCGCTCTCGGTTTCTAGCTTCCAGCCCAGTTTCCCTCCGGGAAACTGGGCTGGCTTTTTTCTCAATATATGGTATCTGTTAGATATAGTCATAAATTCAATAAAACGCACATGTCTGAAGAGCAAGTTATCGGTTACTGTGTGAAGTGCAAAGAAAAGCGTGAGATGAAAGACGTCAAGAAGGTTGAAATCAAACCGGGTCGCCCGGCAGCCAAGGGTACCTGCACGGTCTGCGGTACTGGTATGTACAAAATTCTCCCAGCTGCGAAGTAATTCGCTCTCTCACGCAAAAGCCGCCCTTCCGGGCGGCTTTTGCTATCTGGTACCATGTTCTCTATGAGTAACGCTATCGCAAGCTTTTTCCTCTGGCTCTCGACGCTCTTGGGCTTTGTCACGGTGCCCTGTGCGGAGCCGGTTACGTACTCGGTGGTGGAAATGGATGAGCGGTTCGGTCTTTCGCGCGCGGATTTCCTCGCGGCTCTTTCAGAGGCGGAAGCGGTTTGGGAGAAAGAGCTCTCCTCAAACGAGAAATCTCCGGATCGAGAATTATTTTCCCTTGTGCCCGAGAAGGGGGCTATCTCAGTACATCTTGTGTACGACTATCGACAAGAGGCAACGCAGCGACTTTCCAACATTACAACGACGCTTACCGATGGCCAGAAGCAATATGCGCAGCTCGAGAAGGGGTATCTTGTTTTAAAGACTCGCACGGAGGCTCTCAAGAGCACCTACGACACGGCGGCTACAGCCTTTGACGCTGCCAATGGTGTGTACTCGCGCCATGTTGCTGAGTGGAATGGTGGTCCTCGCACATCGAAGTCTGATCTCGAAGCTCTCGAGAGGGAGCGTATGGCGCTCGAGGCAGAGCAGGCGGCATTGGAGGTGCGTCGAACAGAATTAAATACGGAAGTGGGGCGCTTGAATGCCTTGGCTCGGCAACTGAATGCTTTGGCAGATAACCTCAACTTGAATGTGCGACGCTATAACGCAGTGGGTGCGTCACGCGGAGAAGAGTTCGCAGGTGGTTTGTATACACAGGAAGGACGATCTCGACGAATCGACATTTTTGAATTCCAAACCCATGAGAAACTTGTTCGCGTGTTGGCCCATGAGCTTGGCCACGCCCTTGGTCTCGAGCACGTCTTGGACGAAGACGCTATCATGCACGCGGTGAATGAAGGTGAGGGTGTCCGGGCCACCGCAGCGGATGTGACCGCGCTCAAGACGCTCTGTCAGGTACAATAGATATATGGATACACTCATCTTTCTCGATACAGAGACTACGGGCAATGATTTGAAGACAGACCGCCTCTCGCAAGTCTGTTACAAAACGGGAGGAGTAATCCGCACGGAGTACTTCAAGCCGCCGATTCCTATGTCGGTGAAGGCGATGAGCGTGACTCATATCACCAACAAGATGCTTGAGGATAAGCCGCCCTTTGAGGGCTCGAAGTTCCAGGAGGAACTTCGAGAGAAGCTTAAAGAGGGCATTCTCGTCGCACACAACGCACCGTTCGACATTGCGATGCTCCGAAACGATGGCGTCGACGTGCCTCGATATATTGATACGTTGCGTGTGGCGCGCCACCTCGACGAAGAGTCGAAGATCCCCGAGTACAACCTTCAGTTCCTTCGCTACTATTTAGGTCTCGAGATCGACGCGCCGGCCCATGACGCGGAAGGTGATGTGAAGGTTTTGGAGGCAGTCTTTGAGCGTATGCGAGCTAAATTCGGCAGCATCGAAGAAATGATTGAGATTTCTGCGCGTCCGTCTTTGTTTAAAACGATGAACTTCGGCAAGCATAAGGGTAAGTCGATGGAGGAAGTAGCGAAGACTGACCCCGCGTATTTGGATTGGCTCCTCACGCAGAAGATGCAGAACGAAGCAGGGGAGGAGGATTGGATTTATACGTTGAAGCATTACTTAGGTCGCTAATCTCGCTATTGGGCGCATTCCTTGATAAAATCAAAAAATGGGTATCAAAGACTTTTTCTTGGGCCAAGCGCTCAAATATAAATTAAAAGACGTTCCCGCCGAACAGCGTGACAAGCTTATGGCGCTTATGGAAGCCCATCCCGATTTCTTTAAAAAGATTGGTGAAGAAGTGCAGAAGCGCGTGAAGAGCGGCCAAAGTGAAATGGCGGCTACCATGGCAGTCATGCGAGAACACCAGTCCGAGTTCCAGAAACTTATGATCCGATAACCTCTCACTATGTTCAACACACGTCCTAAGAAAGTTTTCATCCTGCTCGGCCATCCTGATAACGACAGCTTCAACTTCACTCTCGCGAGCGAGTACGAGCGTGGTGCCGAAGAAGCGGGGCATGAAGTGAGACGAATGAATATCGGAGAAATGAAGTTCGACCCGATTCTCCACAACGGCTATCGCGTTGTCCAAGAGCTTGAGCCTGACCTCCTTGCCTTCCAAGAGAACGTCCGTTGGTGTGACCACATCGCTATCTTCTACCCTTCGTGGTGGTCGACAATGCCAGCTCTTCTTAAGGGACTCTTCGATCGTGCGTGGGTCCCGGGCTTCGCATATAAGTTCACATCTGAATTTTCTTGGAAGAAGCTCCTCAAGGGCAAGAGCGCGCGCATGGTTGTCACCTCGGACACGATCCCTTTTGTGCAGCGCATGATCTTTGGCGATACGACAAACGAGCTTAAGAATGGTATCCTCTGGTTCGCCGGATTCGGGCCTATTCGGGTGAAGAAGTTCGGGTATCTCAAACACTTCGGTTCACCTTGGCGCCGCGAACGTATTAAAAGAAAGATCTACCGCTTCGGTACTAAAGCTATATAACTATGAAGACAAAGATTATCGCCACAATCGGACCGAAGTCCGAAGATAGGGAAACGCTGTCTCGTTTGATCGCGACAGGTCTCGACATTGCCCGCATGAACTTCTCCCACTGCACGGAAGAAGAGTTCACGAAGCGTGTCTCTATTATCCGCGAAGAAGCTCTGAAGCAGGGCAAGAAAGTGTCTGTCCTCCAAGACCTCCAAGGCCCCCGTATCCGCGTCGGTACATTGCCCAAGGAAGGGAGGGAGCTCCACAAGGGCGAGAAGGTTGTATTTACGACAGCTGGTGAAGTGGAAGGTAAGATCTTTATCGACCAGGCTATTCTGATGCAATCGCTTGCGGTGGGGCATCGACTCTTCCTTGCCTCCGGCGACATGGAGCTCGTTGTGACAAAGATCGACGGTCAGGATTTCGAGGCAGAGGTTATTAGAGGTGGCATGCTCTTCTCACGCAAGGGAGTAAACGTACCTGAGACTCACTTAAACTTCGGCGGCCTTACACCAAAAGATTTGAAGGATTTGGAATTCGGCCTCGCGCAAGGCGTCGACTATGTGGCCGTTTCTTTTGTCCAAACAGCTGAAGATATCAAAGCGGTGCAAGAGATCGTCCGTGGCCGTGCCCGCATCGTTGCGAAGATCGAGAGTGCTCAAGCGTTAAGAAATATTGATGAAATTATCCGAGCGACGGATTCGATCATGGTGGCTCGCGGAGATCTCGGCGTGGAACTTCCCATGGAGAAGGTGCCGTATGTCCAGAAGCACCTTATCCGTATGGCACACTGGCACAACAAGGGTGCGATTGTCGCCACTCAGATGCTCCTTTCGATGATGGAGAACAAGCAACCGACGCGCGCGGAAGTCTCTGACGTTGCGAACGCCGTCCTCGACGGCGCTGACGCAGTCATGCTCTCGGATGAGAGTGCGAACGGTAAGTATCCTCTCGAATCTGTCGAAGCTATGGTCCGCATCGCCTCAGAGACCGAGAAACTCTTCCACGAGACAGATAATCTTTTGTAAAACGGAGAATTGTAAGGTGATATTGACAAGCAAGCCAAAAGATGGCTATAATTAGCGTGGACTACGATCAATTCAGATCGTTCCACTCACCTCAAAGGAGGATGACGCCATGGCAAAGACCGTGACCCCATCCGTGGATACGCAGATGACCGACGGCCAGATCGACAAGGCCGGAGAGCTGTTCCGTTCGATTCTCAAGCGCTTCCGCGCGGAGCTTCCGACGGACGCAGTCCAGCAGGTGCTCGG
>CAZBQU010000037.1:0-4783 GCA_964494215.1 uncultured Candidatus Saccharibacteria bacterium
CCGGTTATTGAGCAGGATTTACAACGATTAAATCTGAAGGAGAGACCCCAGAGAGGAGTTCAACATTGCCCTGAGAATCCTTCTCTCCCAAGGTGACAGCGGTCTTTACCTTACTCTCTCCGACAAGAACGTAGACAAAGGAGCCACCCTCTTCGGCAAGCACCGCACGCGCAGGGATAAGGGTGGTGCCAGTCTTTCTCAAAGTCTCAATCGAAACGTTTGAGGTAAGGCCGGAACGGATACGAGGATCAGGAATCGTGAAGGAAAGCTTCACCTTGTAGGTGGAAACACCATCACGAATAGTTTCGGCTGGATCAATATGGGCCACCTTCGCTGGGAACACAATACTCGAACCATAGGCATCGAAGGTTACCGACGCAGCATTGCCGATAAGAATTCCAGGAATGGAAACTTCGGGCACATACGTTTCGATCACATAGTCCGGGCTGATAACCGAGACAATGGAAGCGCCCGCGGTAATCGCCTGCCCCACCTTCGCCTCTTGGCGAGAAACGAGTCCTGAGATTGGAGAGACGAGGGTGCTCTTCGCAAGCTGATAGCGCAAATTCAAGAGCGACGCCTGAGCCGCTTCAACACGAGAGACTTGAACTGGTACATCGGCGAGAGTTTGAGCAAGGCTGCTTTCCGCAGTGATGAAGCTTTGGTTCGCGGCGTTGATACTCTCACGAGCGGAGAGCACCGCAGCCTTGTGAGCGTCAATCTGTGTCTGCGTCATATAGCTCGTGACCTCAAAGGCGTTTACTGCGCGAGCCAAGTTCCCGATAAAGTCGCTAATCTTTGAAAGATACGTCTTTGAGAGATTGAGCTGAGCGGTCGTATAGGTTGCCGGCCCCAAAGAAGCAACGAGCTCGCCCCATTGTCCAAGAACAATCTCAGACTCGACGCGACCCTTGTTTACCCGGTTACGTAAATCATCAAAATTCTTAAAAAAGCCAAGGATCTCCGGTCGGTCTGTGTTCCCGTCAATAAAGACTTGGTCAGCCTTGTTGTGGACGGCTTCGCCCGCAGCGGTGTAGGCGTCGCGAATAGCCTGGACAATGCCGCGCTTGTCGCCTGTGATGTCGCTCTGATAGAGCTCGGAGCTATCGAGCTTGTTGAGTTCAGCTTGCGCGGCAGCGAGTTCGGCTTCTGACTTTCTTATTTCAGCAGCAGAAGCGCCTGAGTTCAAGCTCGCGAGCGCCTGACCTCGACTCACGCTCTGTCCGACATCGCGGTTAACAGTGGCGATAGTGCCGGAAACTTCAAAGCCGAGATCCACCTTCTCACGAGGGGTGACCTTGCCCGAAATACGCACGACGCGCACGAGATCTGCTTGAGTTGGTGAGACTGTTTCAATGACTGGATCAGCGCCAAAACTCGCGAAGCTCACACCGGCCATGATGAGCACTGCTCCCAAAATCGCCCAAACCTTGTTTCTCTTGATAAATTTCCACACAGAATTGATTTTAGACATTACCGCCTATTGTACCTAAAAACTGTTAATTCAGAAACAAGCGTCGAGGCACTTAGCGTCCCGGGATGCGAAGTTCGAGTGTGCGAAGGTGTTTAAATAACACGTGATCTCCATTCTTCCAGTCAGGCGATTCAACTTTAAAACTCGCCATATTTCCTTCGTCGTCGTATGAGACGCGTGCGCCACTCTCGGTCATTGTAGGACTATAGATAGGGACAAATAGCGTATCTCCGTACCTAAAGAATTGAATAGAACCATACGAGGGCAGATACCCACCTTCTTCCTCCAATGTGAGGAACTGAACGACACTTTCTTCTTTCGAAAGAGTGTAGATGAGCGAAGCCGTGTCCTTGGTTATGTCTAAAACATAGACTCCGCTATTTTTAATCGCGACTCCTGTCCTGTCGTCAGAGAAGATTTCCGTGTATTCGCTAGAACCATCAAAATAATTTGAAATTACAGGTAAATGAGTAAGTTTGTTATTGCGAACGTCGAACTTGTACACGCCGAGCCCCTCGGCGTGAGCGACATAAGTCAAACCGATATCAAGATATAAAGCGGGGCCATCTTGCGAATCGTAAGATAGGAGTCGCACATAATCAAAGATGCATTCAGGAAGCCCTTCCTGCCCAGCAAACACAGCGATAAAGCTCGGAACAATCACGTCCCCATCATCTGTAACGAGGCGATAATCACGATTACCCCACTCAAGACATTTGGGATCCACGAGATTGCGAGATGGAGATTGCTTTAAGCTAAAGGATTGAACACGATAATAGCCTATGCGTCCGTAATCATAATAGATAGGCGAAGCCTCCTCCTTCGTCGGGGCGTATTTGCTTATCCCCAAAACAACTAAACCGATGACTACTATGACACTCAGTGATTTGAGAATATCTTTCATCTCTCAAGTATATGATGTGTGCGATAAAAAAGGAATCAGGATTGAGGGCACGTCTGGCCGTCGGGAGTGATGGTGACTGGTCGCTCTTCGATATTCATATGATCTGGGAAGATGTGCACGAGGATAGTGAGTCCGCGGCGAACCTCAGGGTCAAAATATTGGTCAAAGATGAAGTTCCCGAGCGAGTAGTAGACCTTCGTGCCTCCAATACTCTCGCTTTCTTGGATAACGTGCGGGTGTGAGCCCACGATGAGATCCGCGCCACTCTCCGCGAAGAGCCGCGCGATCTCTCGCACGCCTTCAGTTGGAGGAACATACTCTTCTCCCCAGTGCGTGTAGACAATGACAGTGTTCCCCGTTGCGTGTTCGGTCGCGATTAAGGCCGCTACATCACGAGCCGAATCTCCTCCGAATTGGTTGTAATTGACGAAGGAAAGGTTAATCCCGTGCATGGTCGTGCGATACACCGGAGAATCTCCTGCCAAGCCACCGAAATATGAGACGCCCGCACCCGTCAGGTATTCTTTCGTGCTCGCGATGCCAGATGAACCGAAGTTATTGATATGGTTGTTGCCCAGATTCACAAGCCGCACATTGTGCGCAAAGAGGAGCGGCGCGGTAGAGGTCGGGAAGGTGAATTGGAAGTTCCTCGAACTCCCGACGACACTCCCAACGCTCACTGACGCATTCTCGGTAATCGGTCCTTCTAAGTTCCCCACAACAAGATCTGCTTCCTTGAGCCACGGATCTACGCACGAGAAAAGGAAGTCCCCACCCTTCTTCACCCCAACCTGCCGAATGCCGCGATCAAACATCATGTCGCCGAGAAAGAGGATATCAATACTCTTCTCCTCTTTTGGAATCACTATGAGTGCAGGCTCGCTTCCTCGCGAAGGCTCACGAGACACCACATACCAACTCGCGATACCTGCGAATCCAAGAATTAAGATAAAGATAGAAACGTGTAATTTGTTCACGACAATGTAGTTACATCTTCCGACTGTCATACGCCCAATGGAGAATGGCTTGGCGCTGCTTAGGGCGGCACGTCGCGTCTCCTGCACGACAATTCCTCCCTATCTGAGCAATGTGGCGACGGATCGCGCGCCAACGCTTGATCTGACGAAGGTCTTCCTCGGGCATTCTGCGGCCCAGATAATAGCGGCAATACCACTGGAACCAGCCACGCGGGTCATCCTTATGGATCCACCCCTTCTTCTGCCATACCGAGAGAGGTTGCGATGCGTTAACCTTAAAGTAATTGAGTGTAGCGTCATGCTTCTCCGGACAGAGCTTCGCCTGAGCGAACCAATCCTTGGGGAATTCCTTTACGCAGTCGGTCATATACCTGCCGCCGAAAACTCCGAGCGCAAGCATCTGCTTGGGAGTAAGTTCTGGCGTGAAGTCGGGAGCAAAATGTGCACCCTCCGGCTCTGTGAGGATATAGGTATAGCCTCGCTGCATCTTGTCGTTCACGGAAACTTTCGTGTGCCTCATCGACTTTAGATTAGCAACTTCAGATTAATTCAACACGTAAATCATGTAATTCAGATACGACGCGAAACTCACCCAGAGAATATATGGGAGGAGAAGCCAAGCCGCTCGCTCAGAGATCTTACGAAAAGCCTCAATCGTTGCCAAAATAGCGAGCCACAGGAAGACAATCTCGACGAAGGCCCAGCCAGGGCTGTGGAGCGCAAAGAAAATAATCGACCACGCCGTATTGAGTGCGAGCTGGACGAAGAAGAGACCGAGCGCCTTCTTCACGTCGCTCCGTTCGATGCCCTTTTCCCATACAAGGAAGGCGGCAATGCCCATAAGGATGAAGAGGGTTGTCCACACGGGACCGAAGACGAAGCTTGGTGGGTTTAACGCGGGCTTCATGAGCGTGGCATACCATGTCGGAATAGCGGATGCAGTAAAGATCGAACCCACAATCCCCGCCCCTTGTGCTACGAGAATCCAACCGAGAAGTGCGAGCCATTTTTTCTTATTCATATGAAAATGATAGCACTTTTCTCTTCATGCTGGGCATCGCTCGAATTGAAATGAGGTGTGGGTCGGATCAAAAACCTAGACTTACATCAACATCTCGGGTAATATCCCGTTTAGAATAGTCAGTCCTACATCGAGGAGACAGTTGTGGCCAAAATCGAAGAATTGATCGGTAAGGATCTCAATGACTTCAAAATCGTCGAGATGACCGAAGTCTACCGCGTGAACGTTGAAGGGCAGAAGATCGCCTCGCTCGGATTCTTCAAGAGCTCAGACCTCGCGAGCGCTTTCGCTGCAATGCAGACGGAACCAAAATACTACATTGCAGAGCAAGCTTTAGTGCTGCTTAGCGGAACTGTCGGCTACGTAATCGAAAAGCAGGAGGCAGCGAATATCTTCGATGATGAGGC
>CAZBQU010000038.1:0-4565 GCA_964494215.1 uncultured Candidatus Saccharibacteria bacterium
CCCAGAAGATATGGGCAAGATCATCGGCCGCTCAGGCAATACCGCCAAGGCGATCCGCATTCTTCTCCGCGTCGTGGGTATGAAGCACAATGCTCGCGTGAACTTGAAGATCAATGAGCCGACTGCCACCTTTGGCCGTCGCGCCACAGATCATCCGGCTCCTGCTTCAAACAAAGATCTCGACGACGTGCTCGACGATTTGAATCTTGAGTAGCTTCTAGATTACAGCTTGTAACTTGCAGTCATGCATTTTCACCTTATCTCACTTTTTCCGCACGCATTCGACTCATACTTTGGTGAGTCTATTTTGAAGCGTGCTATTGAAGACAAGAAGGTGAAGGCCTCTTTCTACAACCCCCGCGACTTCGTGGAGAACAAGTGGAAGAGGGTAGACCGCCCGCCGTATGGTGGCGGCCCTGGCCTTGTTATTGAGGCTGAGCCTGTAGTGAAGGCGATTGCCGCCGCGCAGAAAGTGGCTAAAGGTAAGGCGAAGATTCTTTTCTTCTCACCGCGCGGCGCGCAATTTACCAACGAGTCTGCTACGAAGCTCGCGAAGAAGTATAAACACGTCATCCTCGTCTGTGGTCGCTACGAGGGGATTGACGCTCGTGTGCGGAAAGTCTTTAAGATGGAGAGTATTTCCGTGGGGCCGTTTGTCCTCACGGGCGGGGAGCTGCCGGCCATGATCGTTGCGGATGTTATCTCGCGTCAGATCCCAGGTGTGCTTGGGAACTTCGACTCGCTTGAGGAGAGGCGCGCTTCTACTGACCAGGTCTATACGCGCCCAGAAGTCTTTACATATAAGGGAAAAAATTATCGAGTACCGAAAATTCTCCTTTCCGGCCACCAGGCCAAGATTGAAGAGTGGAAGAAGAAACAGAAGTAGTAATAAGTAAAGTGGTTGTCCACTAACACTCTTTGCGGAAGCGAGTACTATGGAGTGCAGGCTTTAGGAGGGTAAGCATGTCTGCAGCAGCACTGATGGTAATGCCCGAACAGACCGCAAGCGGAGCGGGCGGGCTTGAGAAAAAAGAGTACTTGGGGAAGGTGACAAGGGTGGTCATTGATGGGGTTAACTCCTTTATCGTGATAGCCCGAGGCAACAAGGGTGAGCTCGTCTGGGCGCATACCTATGCTTCCAGAGCGAACGCTCACACCTTTGAAGAGACCGACCTCAAGGTGGAGGAGGGTGGTTGGCCTGATTTTGTGGGCAAAACTCGCAAGGTCACTATCCAGGGGCAAAGCTACTTCGTCACTGTCGCTCTGACTCCGTCTACGAATCAGGTGGCTCTCATACTGATTCACACCACGAAGATCGGCTCGTTCCAGAAGGATATGCACGTGGCGTTCTCAGAGTCGGTTAACATCGGACTCAAGCACGGCGCATCCGCAGAAGAGTATTGCGCTCTTTTTAACGCTCGTGTCAATGGCGCACCCATGCCCACTGGTTACGAGGATGTTCCCAAAGTAACTTCAATCTTTGATTTCATTTCTCAGTGGTTGAAGATCGAGTTTTTCCCCCAGATTCTGTCTGGGCACACACCCGGCACACCCTCATAGGGTGTGCCGCTCTTGTATTTATGGACAACTGTTTGACAGCTCTTAAAAGAGGGAGTATTATCTTTTCACTTCGACTCGATTGAGTTATGACTGAAAACGAAGTAGTTAAGAGGGGTTAACTACGGTTCCAGGGCTCAATTTAATAGCTTCGTCACAAGCGTGAGAAACGCTTGTGACCTTTTCCGCTTTATCATGGACAAACACGCTGTGCGCCCGAAGAAGTTCTTCAGTCGTTTCCGTGAACCGTTGACCGAGATGCCGAATCTCGTCGTCCCGCAAGTCGACTCTTTCACATGGCTCATCGAAAAGGGCTTGAAGGAAGTCTTCGACGAATTCTCTTCTATTAGAGACTTTTCAGAAAAGAAGTTTCAACTCGATTTCGTATCTTTTGAGCTCGCAGAGCCAAAGATCGATGAGCAGACTGCCAAGGAGCGCAAACTCTCCTACGAAGCACCTCTTAAGGTCCGCGTGAAGTTGAAGAACCTCATCATGGGCACCGAGAAGGAGCAGGAAATTTTCATGGCGGACCTCCCGCTCATGACGAGTCACGGTACGTTCGTGATCTCTGGTATTGAACGCGTCATCGTTCCGCAGCTCGCCCGTTCGACGGGTGTAGCCTTTACCGAGCAGGAAGTAAAGGGCAAGAAGACCTTCGGTGCCAAGATCATCCCTGGTCGCGGCGCATGGATCGAGATTGAAACCGATGTCGATGGCACGATGTATGTCCGCATCGACCGCAAGCGCAAGTTCCCTCTCACCACTCTTCTCCGCGTCTTCGGTGCTGCCACGAACGAGAAGATCATGAATCTTTTCGCTGGCAATCCGGATGCTAAGCCCTTCCTTGAGAAGACGCTTGCTAAGGACCACACCGCTACTGTAGATGAAGCTGCTATCGAAATTCACCGCCGCCTACGCGACGGGGATCTTGCCGCGGCTGACAACGCTCGCGAATTTATCCAGTCGATCTTCGACAAGGAGCGCTACGACCTCTCTCGCGTCGGCCGCTTCCGTTTCAACAACCGCTTCGGTATCAAGGAGACCGCTAAGGAGATCGACAGGAAGACCTTGTCTCTCGAAGACCTCGTTCTCATCATTGGACACATCGTCCACTTGAATGTCACTCCAGGCTCGAAGCAGGACGACATCGACCACCTTGCAAGCCGCCGCGTTCGCTTTGTTGGTGAACTCTTCCAGCAGAAGATTCGCGTTGGTATGGCCCAGATCAAGAGAAACATCCAGAACCGCATGTCGACCATCGACACCGATGTCACACTCCCGGTCCAGTTCATCTCTCCAAAGCCTTTGCAGGCTCGTATTAAGGAATTTTTCACCACTAACCAGCTCTCGCAGTTCATGCAGCAGACGAACGCGCTTGAAGAGCTCGAGCACTTGCGCACTGTTTCTGCCTTGGGTCCCGGCGGTCTTTCCCGCACACGCGCTGGCTACGAAGTCCGCGACGTGCACCCATCCCACTACGGACGCCTCTGCCCAATCCAGACTCCTGAAGGTCCGAACATCGGTCTTATTCTCCGCCTCTCCTCCTACGCTCGCGTAAACGACTTCGGCATGATCGAAACGCCTTACGCTGTAGTTAAAGACGGCAAGGTCACTGACGAAATCAAGTTCTTGAACGCTCTTGAAGAAGAGAACTACAACATTGCTCATGCTGCGACCGACGTGAAGGACAACAAGATCATGAGTGACATCGTTGAAGTTCGCGCCAAGGGTGCACCGACGACCGTTTCCAAGGATCAGGTCAATTTTATCGACGTAGCCACGAACCAGGCTTTCTCCGTCGTGACCTCGATGATTCCGTTCTTGAACCACGACGACGCCAACCGCGCACTCATGGGTTCGAACATGCAGAAGCAGGGTACGCCCTGCATCTTGCCTGAGGCTCCGCTCGTCGCTACGGGTATGGAAGAAGTGGCCATTCGCGACACGGGTCGTGTCGTCTTCTCGCCAGTTTCCGGCACCGTTTCTGCCGCTGACGCAAAGATCGTTAAGGTTAAGGATGAGAAGGGTAAGGAATACGAATTCCCACTTGTGAACTTCTCGATGACAAACGGCTTTACCGCTCACCACCAGCGCCCGATTGTGAACGTGGGTGACAAGGTGAAGAAGGGAACAGTGCTTGCCGATGCTTCCACTTCGGATCACGGTCAGATGGCCGTCGGTCAAAACGTGCTCGTCGCCTTCATGTCGTGGGGCGGTGCTAACTACGAAGACGCCATCATTATCTCCGAACGCCTCGTCGAAAAGTCGAAGTTCACCTCCGTACACATCGAAGAATTTACTATCAACGTCCGCGACACGAAGCTCGGTCCGGAAATGACAACCTGCGACATCCCGAACGTCGGTGAGTCGAAGTTGAAGAACCTCGCTGAAGACGGCATCATCCGCGTTGGTGCGGAAGTCCGCCCAGGCGACATCCTTGTTGGTAAAATCACTCCAAAGGGTGAATCTCAGCTCACTCCAGAAGAGCGTCTCTTGAGGTCTTTGTTCGGTGAAAAGGCTCGCGACGTGAAGGACACCTCGAAGCGCATGGAAGGTGGTAAGCGCGGTCGTGTGATTTCGGTGCAGATCTTCTCTCGTGAGAAGGGCGACAAGCTCGACTCAGGTATCTTGAAGCAGATTCACATTCAGGTAGCTCAACTCCGCAACGTTTCCGTCGGTGACAAGCTCGCTGGTCGTCACGGTAACAAGGGTGTTATCTCGAAGGTCCTCCCAGCCGAAGATATGCCGTACATGGCTGACGGTACACCGATCGACGTTATCCTCACTCCGCTTGGCGTGCCAAGCCGCATGAACTTGGGTCAGATTTTGGAAATGCACTTGGGTCTCGCAGCACACACGCTCAACTATCAGGCGATCGTACCTCCGTTTGCTGGTGCGACTGACGCTGAGATTAAGGGTGAGTTGGTCAAAGCAGGCTTGCCAGAAACCGGCAAGGTGCAACTCTTCGACGGCCGCACGGGCGAAGCCTTCGATCAGGACATCGCTAT
>CAZBQU010000039.1:0-4009 GCA_964494215.1 uncultured Candidatus Saccharibacteria bacterium
TTAAACATCGAATGTTTGATAGCACGAAGGTCGCTCTCATCACAACTTCGCGCCTCGTCGAGAAGAACGGCGTGGGGGATATTATCGAGGCGCTCGCGTATGTGCCAGAAAGTGTTTCTTTACGTATTCTCGGCGTGGGGCCACTTGAAAAGATGCTGAAAGAAAAAGTGGAGAGCTTGCAGCTTGCAGGGCGAGTGCAATTCATGGGGTTTGTGTCGCAAGAAGAAATTCCGAAATACTTGGCAGAAGCGGATATCTTCGTTCGCCCGTCTCTTTCAGAGGGGCAGGGAATTTCCTTTATCGAAGCAATGGCGGTAGGGCTGCCGGTCGTTGCGACCCCCGTGGGTGGTATTCCAGACTTCATCACGGATGGAGAAACGGGCCTTTTCTGTGAGCCGCACGAACCTCAAAGTATCGCTCGCGCTGTTATGCGCTTTGTGGAAGACGAAGGCCTCCGCGAGAAGGTGGTAGTCCGTGCAGAGTGCATGGTGAGAGAGACGTATGATTGGGATTTGATTGCGGGAGAGATGAGGAGTAAAGTCTTCGGTATCGTATGAAAATTCTTATTGCGGCAGGCATCTACCCTCCAGACGCCGGCGGGCCCGCTCTCCACGCCGAGGCACACATGAAGGGGTTTCCTCGCCTGGGGATTGAGGCGGAGGTCGTTGCGTTGGCTCATTTTCGATCGTACATGATGGGGTTACGCCATATACTCTTTTTCAACGCCTTGCTCGAAAAGGTGCCTTCTGCGGATGTGGTGTACGCCCATGATGCCTTGGGAGTTGGGTGGCCAGCCTTACTCGCGGCGAAGCTCTACGGGAAGAAGTATGTGCTTCGTGTCGGAGGAGATGTTGTGTGGGAAAGGCAGGGGGGCGAAGAGGCTCTGTCCATGCTCGAGTGGTACGAGCAGGGTAAGCAGCGACAGAGTCTCAGGTTTTATCTCTCGCGCCTCGTGTTGAGACGGGCGGATCTCGTCATTGTGCCCTCGAAGCTTCTTTTAAGGCTGTACGTGAAGTATTACGGCGTGGCGGCGGGACGGATCGAGGTTGTTCCTAACCCCGTACCGGAACGCTCAACATCAACGGAGCCGGCCAGTCGCACGATTCTTTTTGCGAGTCGTTTGGTGAAGTATAAAAATCTTGATTTCGTTTTGCGCGCACTCCAACCCATCCTTCTCCAGGATCAGAAATTAAGATGCATGATAATCGGTGAGGGGCCTGAGCGCCGCCATTTGGAAAAGCTTTCGCACGAGCTCGGACTTACTGCCAAGGTAACCTTTACGGGCACGCTGTCTCAGCAGGAGGTGTTGCGCGCGACCGCGAAGTGCTTGTTCGTGGTCGCTCCCGCTCTGACGGAGTTCAATCCTAACTATCTTCTCCAGGCTCTCTCCTTCGGTAAGCCATTCCTTATCAGTCGTGAACATGGGCTGCCATTTGAGATTCCTCATGAACTTATTTTTGACCCGCGTGATGAAGAAGGGTTCCAAGAGAAAGTTTTGAATTTGTTGACGGACGCAGGATACCACCGAGCGACGCAATTTGTCGGTTCCTTGCCATTTGCGATGAGCTGGGAAGATAATTTGCGAGCAAACGAGAAGCTTCTCTCGGCACTTTTAGATGGCTCAAAATAAGGATATAATGAGCGTATGAATCAAGGTGGTCTCAAGGTGCTCATGATTTCAGGTGACCGCAATATCACGGTGCCTCACAGCACCGTGGCCGCACGTATGGTGGAGTACGGGGCGCTTGTCGAAGAGCTTCATATTGTTGTCATGTGTGATGCTTCTCATGGGCTTAAGGAAGGACAGATTGGAAGTAATGTCTGGTTCTATCCAACCAACTCAGCCGCGCACTTCTTGCGCCCCTTCGACGCCGCATCTCGAGGTAAGAGAATTGTCTTTGAGAAAAAGTTCGTGCGCGGACAATCACTTATCACCGCAGACTCTATTGAGGGAGGGTGGGCCGGCCGCAAGATTAAAAGGAAATGGCGATTGCCACTTGAGGTGCAGCTTCATACGAATCCGTTCTCTCCGTATTACACGGGTTTCCAAAATCGGGTGAGGAAGTTTCTGGCTGGAGGAGTTTTCCGAGCGGCTGACACTGTGCGTGTTGTAAGTGAAGAGCTCAAGCGTGAGCTTGGTGCGCTTACGTCCACGCAGATTAATGTTTTACCAATGTGTGTTGACCAAGAAGCTATAGAAGCGGCCCCCATCCGCTTTGATGTTCGTGCGACATACGGATGGCGCTTCGCACTTCTGTCGGTGGCTCGCCTGGCTCCAGAGAAAAACATCTCTCTCGCCCTTGAGGCTTTGTCTATCGTGAGAAAACAATTTCCTGATACTGGTCTCGTGCTCGTGGGAAGTGGCCCAGAAGAAAGAAGGCTCACTGCTCTTGCAAAGAAGCTTCACCTTGGAGGGGCTGTGCAGTTTGCTGGATGGCAGACTGAGCTCGGATCATTTTATAAAACGGCGAACGTTTTTCTCCAGACATCCTTCTTTGAAGGCTATGGTCTCGCGCTTGTCGAAGCGGGGCTCTCAGGGCTGCCGGTTGTAACAACTGCTGTGGGATTGGCGGCAGAATTAGAGGATGGGAAGGACGCGTATATAATCAACGATCCTCATCGCGCCGACATTCTTGCTGAGCGAATTATCGATTTGCTGGAGCATAATCAGAAGCGCGAGAATCTGCGATTAAATCTTAAACATACTCTTGAATCCAAACTTCTGAAGAAGGCCGAATATCTCGAGCGCATGCGAGCAATGTGGGAGCAGACGGCACGCACCATCTTATGAGAAAAATTCTCATCCTCACCCAAGCTGTCGATAAGAGTGACCCCGTGCTCGGCTTCTTCCATCGCTGGATCGAAGAATTCGCACGCCAATACGAACAGGTGACCGTTATTTGTTTGAGAAAAGGGCATTATGAATTACCTCCTCATGTGAAGATTCTCTCTCTTGGCAAAGAAGAAGGGAGAGGACGTTTAATGTATCTCTTACGTTTCTATCGTTTTATTTGGAAGGAGAGAAAGAATTACGACAAAGTTTTTGTGCATATGAATCAGGAGTATGTACTTCTCGGTTGGAAGATGTGGAAGCTTCTTGGAAAGAGAGTCTTTTTGTGGAGGAATCATGCTCAAGGGAGCATTCTTACGCGCCTGGCAGTAGCTCTGGCTCATAAGGTGTTTTATACATCACCACATTCCTATACCGCTCGCTTTGGGAACGCGGTGAAGATGCCCGTTGGGATTGATACTGAATTTTTTAAACCCGACCCACTTACGGAACGGGTTCCTGGCTCCGTTCTATTTTTGGGAAGGATTTCTCCTGTTAAGCAGGTTTTAGAATTTGTGGAGTGGGTTAATTTGCACACAGAGTATTCGTACGTCACCGTAGCTGGACCAGTGCTTTCTCAGGATCGTTTATATTATGAAGAGGTTAAAAGAATGGCTTCTCATAAAATAAAATTTATAGGGCCAGTTGACCAAGAGGGAGCCCTGAGGCTCTATCAATCACATGAGATCTACGTGAATATGACGCCCGCGGGGAGTTTCGATAAGACTATCTTAGAGGCGGCTGCGTGTGCTATGAAAATTAAGGTTGGTAATGAAGATTTAAAATTCTTAGAAGAAAAAACGCCTGAAGAAACTAGGGCATTTGTGATAAAGAATCATAACTTAGAACTATTGGTATCAAAGATAAAAGAAGAACTGCTATGAAGATATTATTGATGACTCAAACACTAGATAAACATACTGGAGGCGGCGTTTTTGCCTCTCATCTTATTGAATCAATAGAAAAACTTTCTCCGGCTATTACATTTTCTGTGATGACCAGCGAAGGCGATTTGAAGCCCGGCGCATATAATCTTTTAAAGAATTGGAGGAAGATAAGAAATGAGATGAGAAAGGCGGATATTGTGCATGCCTTAGATGGTTATCCTTATGGGGTCGTGGCTTACCTCGCCAATATAGGCATTAGTAAGCCGATTGTGGTTACGGCCATAGGGTCAGG
>CAZBQU010000040.1:0-3726 GCA_964494215.1 uncultured Candidatus Saccharibacteria bacterium
GACGCCGAACAAGCCGCCGCTCGCGAAGCTCTCGAAAGCCAAGGGTGGAAGTAAGTTGAAAGTCGCCCGAGGCTCAAGCGGTGCAACCCGCTCGCAAGATGACTTACCCCCCCGTTGCGGTATTTTTTTATGCAAAGGTCTAACCTCTGCATGGTCGCTCCTTGGTTCGTAGGCCTGTGTTAAAATACGAGATGCATGTATTTGAAATCAATTGAAATCGCGGGGTTTAAGTCCTTCGCCAAGAAGAATGCGTTCTCATTTAATACGCCGATTTCGGCGATTGTCGGCCCTAACGGATCAGGCAAGAGTAACGTGGCGGAATCTTTCCGTTTCGTCTTGGGTGAGCAGTCGATAAAGAGCATGCGCGGTAAACGCGGCGAAGACCTCATTTGGAATGGTTCACCGGCAGAAGCTCGTGGCAATCGCGCGAGCGTGAAGGTCGCTTTCAACAACGAGCAGCGTATCTTCGACCTCGACTTCGAAGAAGTGCTTGTGGAGCGTGTCGTGCATCGCGATGGCTTGAATGAATATTTTATAAACGGCTCTTCTGTGCGTCTTAAGGATGTCCTTGAGCTCCTGGCGAAGGCGCATATCGGCTCTTCCGGACATCACATCATTTCCCAAGGTGAGGCGGACAAGATTATTTCCGCTGGACCTAGGGAGCGCAAGGCGATGGTGGAAGACGCGCTCGGTCTCAAGATTTATCAATACAAACGTGCTGAGTCTGAGCGCAAACTGAAGAAGACGTTTGAGAATATCGGCCAGGTGGAAGGCTTGCGTAAGGAGATTGCCCCGCATCTTCGTTTTTTGAAAAAGCAGGTTGAGAAGCTCGAGAAGACGGAGAGTTTGCGTGCCGAGCTCCTCCTCCTCGCACACGAATATTTGAAGCGGGAAGAAGCGCACCTTGCGAGCGGAGCTCGTGAGATTGAGAACGAGCGTGAGCCACTTCAGGGAGCTTTGGCTCAGCTCGAAGCTGAGTTGGCGCACGCGAAGGAGACACTCGCAGCTGCCGGCCAGAAGGAGAAGAAGGAATATTTAATCTTAGAATTGGAAAAAGAACTTCACGCTGCGCGCATGCAGAAGGACGCGCTCTCTCGTGAGTTGGGTAAGGTGGAGGGCCAGATGGAGACTCAAGAGGCCGCCATCCGCCGCCAGGAGGAGTTGGCGCGCTCAGATGAGCATAAGACTATTCCGCTTAAGGACCTTGAAGCGCTGTATCAAGAGATTGATGGCGAGAAGGATGAGCCGGGTATATTTGCGCGTGTGAAGGCGAAGATTCTTGAATTTATCAAGAGCCGGCGTGACAGTGGACATGCCGCGGCAATTGCTGAGGCTAAGGAAGCCCTGCGCTCTCTCGAAGAGCAGAAGCGTGAAGCCGAGCGCAAGTTTGCTGCCGCGAGTGAGCTCGAAGAGAAACACGGCCGAGACTATGAGAGCTTAAAGAAAGAGGTTGAGAGAGCAAAGGATTCGGACAACAGCGCTCAGATCGCTGTCTTTCGCATTATGAGTGAGGAGAATGATCTGCGAGCGAAGCTCAATGTCCTTGCTCTGCGTGATGAACAGCTCCATGGGGACTCTCAAGCGTTCACGCGTGAAGTGGAAGATCTCTCGCGACTCATTGGTGCTGACGTGCTCGGCTTCCACGCCTTTGTCTTGGGAGGGGCCGAAGAGCGAAGCGTGCAACTTGAACGCAAGCGTGCACTCGAGAAGACGAAGGTGCGCTTCGAAGATGCTTCCGTCGCGGGAGGTGAAGAGATGCTCAAAGAATTCCGTGAGACGTCTGAGCGTGATGAATTCCTCGCGCGCGAGCTTCTCGACTTGGAGAAATCTGCCGAGTCTCTGAAGCATCTCGTGCTCGATTTGGAAACTCGACTCGCGACCGAGTTCTCGACGGGGCTCGCCAATATCAATAAAGAATTCGGTGTTCTCTTTGCCAAAGTTTTCGACGGGGGTACCGCCGAGCTTGTCTTGGTGAAAGAAAGCTTGAAGAAAAATGATCCTGAAGAATTGGAAGCCGCCGCTTCCGTCGAAGACGATTCCGGCATGGCGAAGGAAGAAGGTTTGGAAATTAAAATTTCTTTGCCAAGGAAGAAGGTGAAGAGTCTCATGATGCTCTCCGGTGGCGAGCGAGCACTTACTTCGATTGCGCTTATCTTCGCGATTTCTGCCGTGAACCCGCCACCCTTTATTATTCTCGACGAGACGGACGCAGCGCTCGACGAAGCGAACTCAAAGAAGTACGGCGACATGATCGAGATCCTCGCGAAATACTCCCAGCTTATTTTGATCACTCACAACCGCGAGACGATGAGCCGCGCGGGCGTTATTTACGGCGTTACCATGGGCTCCAATGGTATTTCGAAGATCCTCTCAATTTCCTTTGACGAAGCATCTGAGGTGGCGAAATAAGACTCCGCACATATTAGCTCCGGAAAACGCGCTCATGTGCTCCGTTACTCGATAGGGAGGTCTATTTGACATTTAACTCGTATTATTTTATAGTAAAACTAGATGTAGTACTAGTTGGAAGATTTCAGCCCCGTAGATACGGGAGAAGGGTACCTGATGGGTATCGTCCGAAAGATTGCGGTTCTGCTGCGCCTCCTGATTGTCGCCAGCGCACCTGTGTTGACGCAAGGGAGAAAGGAGCCGGCCGTTCGAGAGTCTGCTCTCCGTCAAATGGTTCTCTACTTGGCGGCTAGCGACGATGTGGAGAAAGCTGCCCGCAAGATGCCGCGCATTGCTGATGAGTCGGAGAGATACGCTTTCCAGGATACGCTCGAGAGCGAATTCGTATATCAGGTTCGCTGCCGCTACTATTCCTTGAATGAGGCAGAGCAGCGTGAAATGTTCGTCCTCCGTCTCAAGAACTACCCAGCCTTGCGTAAAGAGGCCACCACTCTTCTCCGCCGTAATGTGGCAAAAGAAGGGTTCGGGGTGTATATCGGAGAACGGGTTATCGGGGATGCCTACTTCTCTGAAAAGGCTGATGCTCTTGTAGGGAAACTCTTTGCCAAGGCATTTGCTCGGTATGGCGTGAAGCCATGTAAGCGCGACTAACTGAATCCCAGGACTGCTCACGCGGTTCTGGGGTTCTTTTTCTTTTGACGAAGCTTCCGAGGTGGCGAAGTAATTTTTAAAAAGGCCGTCGCATCACGCGACGGCCTTTGGCCGATGACTGAACTCAACCGTCTTCCAAGGCGTCGAATTCTTCGTAGTCTCCATCCAAATCGACGATTTGGTAGAGGGAAGAAAGCGCGTCAGTTTCCCAGATATCGGAGAGCGCGCAGAGCCCGGCCAGGAGAAAGATGATGAGAGACAGTCCTCCTTCTCCAAAAGCGAAGGCGCAAATACCGCACATGACGATAACGCAAGCCGATCCGAAGATCAAAGAACTTCCTTTGATGGGTGGAATTCCGTTCAAAGAGTTTCTCATGGGGGCACCTCTAGTACCACCTTAGCATATGAGTAATAAGTAGCCATACTTGCGTTTCCTCCTGTTTCTGGCAGATTAGTAGCGAGGGGTGCACATGGGTGAGCAGCTTGGGCAGATGGTGGGGGACCCGGTTATCAGGGTCATCGGCGGCATGATCGTCATGGTCATGGTCCTGGGGACGTACGTCACCACAAGGATCAAGAGAAGGTAGTTTGTGGCGAGGCCTGGGAATTCCCTGGGCCTCGTTTTTTTATACGATCTTGCACAAGCGTGCGACTCTTCAGAAACCT
>CAZBQU010000041.1:0-3628 GCA_964494215.1 uncultured Candidatus Saccharibacteria bacterium
TTTTCTTTTGTTTCTTTTAGGAAAGCTTCTTTACAACTTTCGAAAGACCGGCCTTGCGGCGGGAAGCGGTGTTCTTGTTGAGGACACCTCCCTTCACGGCCTTGTCGAGAGCTTTCTGCACGGAAGACATCATCGCCTGGGCACCCTTCTTGTCACCCTTGGCCACAAGCTTCTTGAGCGACTTCAAAGCACCACTCGCCTTGTCCTTACGCGCGAGGTTAACCTGGCGTCGGCGGAGCGACTGGCGGCGGGCCTTCTTGGCTGATCTAGTGATTGGCATGACAGGCAATATAGCAGGGTTTGCCCTATAATGGCAAGCATGATTGCTTCCGTGAACGGCACTGTCCGCCACAAAGACGTAAACACGCTCGTCGTCGACGTCGCTGGGGTCGGCTACCGCGTGGCCGTACCAGCAGATGTCTCACTCGCGACTTCTCTCTCCCAACCCATCTTCCTCTGGACACACCTCGCCGTCCGCGAGACCTCACTCGACCTCTTCGGCTTCCTTGAGCGGGAAACTTTAGAAATCTTTGAGCTCCTTATCACTATTTCCGGCATCGGCCCGAAGACGGCCCTCGGCATCTTAAATGTCGCCTCCCCCGCCACGCTGCGTCAGGCAGTCGGCTCCGGCGACACCTCTTACCTCACGCGTGTCTCTGGCATCGGCAAGAAAAACGCGGAGAAAATCGTGATGGAGCTCAAGGACAAGCTCGTCGTGAGCGAAGAGGAGCGCGGCCTCGACACCCGCACCGAAGGCGACGCCATGGAAGCTCTCCTCTCGCTCGGGTATGCGGAACGTGATGCTCGCGAAGCGTTGAAGAAGGTAGAGAAAGATGTGAAGGGTGCCGCTGAGCGCGTGAAGGCTGCACTCAAGCTTTTAGCTCGCAGCTTGTAGCTTGCAGGACGAATTCTCTTCTGTAAGCTGTCAGCTACGAGCTGTAAGCTACCCTTATGCCTGAGTTACCAGAAGTCCAAACAACCGTCGACGGAATCAATAGAACAAGCCGCGGCAAGACGATCACCGGCGTCACAACGACATACAAAAGTGCTTTTTATACAGGTAAGGATGAAATTAAGAATCCCCTCTTTTTCAAACAGTTCCGCGCGCGCGTCGTAGGCAAAAAGATTCTCAAGGCCGAACGCCGAGCGAAAAATATTTTGATTCACCTTTCCGAGAAGGAAACGATTCTCACTCACATGAAGATGACGGGCTCCTATTTCTACAACCCACCCAAGGACGCCAAACACATCCGCCTCATCTTCACCCTCAACAATGGCAAAGCACTCGCTCTCGCAGATCTCCGCCGCTTCGCAAAAGTAACAGTCATTAAAACGTCCACTCTCGCCACCTCTTCTCATCTCGCAGGGATTGGTCCGGAACCGCTCGAGAAAAGCTTTACATTGGAAGCTTTTGGCACGCAGCTCATGAAGCGACCTAAGGGAAAGATTAAACAAGTTCTCATGGACCCATCTATCATTGCTGGCATCGGCAACATCTACTCCGACGAAATCCTCTGGCGCGCCAACGTTCACCCCTTCTCTCTCGTTGCAAAGATTCCGGAGAAAAATCTGAAACAGATGTTTAAAACTATGAAGGAAACGCTTACGAAGGGCATTCGCTTCGGCGGCGACTCAACCTCGGACTATTTAAATATCGAGGGTAAGCCGGGAGCCTTCCAAGCTCACCACCGCGCCTACCAGATGCATAAGAAACAATGTTTGAAGAAAGGCTGCCCCGGCATCTTAGAGCGTCTCCCTATCGGCGGCCGTTCTGCACACTTCTGCCCGGTGCATCAGATTTTATATAAATAAAAAGGAACCAAGCGTGTTACGGCTTGGTTCCAGAGCGCACGGCCGTCACGCTAATGACGGGCAGATCCTCTCTTTCAAACTTACTGAAGGAGAGAACTGTCAGATTCTTTCCATGCTTTTTCCGCAGACTTCTTTCCATTTCACCGAAAGAAGCGGGAGACATTTTTCCCTTCAGCGGAACGATGGCTCTTTTGAAGTTCAAGGTGCCGTTCAGCACCCAGGATACGAGATACTTCGCCACTCACACCTCCTGTATTTATCATACACTAGTTTAGCCTATTTGTCAAGGAGTATTTGGTGGCTTAAGGGCTTACTATTTCGCATATGAAGACAGGCGTCCTTATTTTGGATAATCTTCGAAGCGTCGAGAACACGGGCTCTATTTTCCGCACTGCGGAAGGACTCGGGGTGAGTAAAATCTATTGCATCGGTACCACCCCTACCCCACTCGACCGCTTCGGTCGCAAGCGCACCGACTTCGCCAAGGTCTCCTTGGGCGCGGAGGAAATGCTTGAGTGGGAATACGCGAAGGACATCGCACCGGTGATAAAAGAATTGAGATCCCAGAAATTCAAAGTCCTCGCACTCGAACAAGATGAGCGATCTGTATCTCTGCAAGCTGCAAGCTGCAAGCTCTCAACCTTCGCCCTTATCGTCGGCAACGAAGTTGAGGGAGTGGCCACAGAAGCGCTCCGGCTCTGCGACACAGTCGTAGAAATTCCCATGCGCGGAGAGAAAGAGTCCTTAAACGTCTCCGTCTCTACGGGCATCGCCCTTTATTCGCTCATGCTAGAATACTAGATAAGCCCCTTCGATAAACTCAGGGTAAATCACTATAAATAAATCCATGCTTAACCCTTTCCCAGAACTCTTGAACTACGCTCTCCTCGCACCCTTCCTCTTGCGCGTTCTCTTGGGGCTCATCTTCCTCGATCTTGGTATGTTGAAGTTCCGCACCGAGAAGGCTCGCTGGATCGCTTCCTTTGAAACACTTCACATCCGCCCAGCAGACTTGTTTGTGCTCATCTACGCATCTCTCCAAGTCCTTGGCGCGACACTTCTCTTCCTCGGTCTCTGGACTCAAGTAGCCGCTCTCTTCTTTGTACTCTCAACCGGCGCAGAACTCTTTGTCGAGACACGCGCACAGAGCGTTCTCAAGCGTGACTACACCTTCTACCTCACCCTCTTCGTTATCTCCCTCTCCCTTCTCCTCACCGGTGCCGGCGCCTACGCCTTCGACATTCCACTTTAAAGTGAATTATGGAGCAGTCTGATTCTTTGGAAATAGCAAAGCAATTTCTCGGCAAAGAAGTTGAGGTCATATTCGATCGTCCTTTAGGTAGCAAGCATCCGAAACACGGATTCCTGTATGAAGTGAATTATGGATATCTAGAAGGGGTTAAAGCTCCGGACGGAGAAGATTTGGATGTCTACTATCTGGGAACAAAAGAACCTCTTCAGAAAGCTACAGGTATAGTAAAAGCCATTGTCCACCGCATAGAAGACGATGATGACAAACTTGTCGTCATGCCTGAGCACCTTTTCATGTCAGATGAAGAAATTGAGGTAGCGGTCAAATTTCAGGAACAGTGGTTCAAGCATCAAATCATTCGCTAAAAACCAAATCTCGACTTAAAGCCCTATTTTAGCTATAGTTTTCCCATCGCGCCCATAGCTCAGTCGGTAGAGCAGGTCCCTTTTAAGGACAAGGTCGTTGGTTCGATTCCAACTGGGCGCACTACATGGAAATAGTTGTGTTATTGAAATATGCAATGGTTCCCGTTTCAATTCTACTTAGCATCCTCATTTATCCAAG
>CAZBQU010000042.1:0-3522 GCA_964494215.1 uncultured Candidatus Saccharibacteria bacterium
ATGTCGCTTAAACTCGCGTTGCTTTTAGCATTGATCGCTGCCTCTGCCGGTATTGGCTTTGGTTATTTGCTGCGCCTTATTATCTCCCTTGGTAAAAAGGGCTCTGTTGAGCTTGATGTTCAGCGTCTCGAAATTTCTGCCAAGGAAGAAGCTCAGAAGGTTGTCCTCGAAGCTGAAGAGCGTGCGAAGTCGATCATCACGCGCACCCAAGGTGAGATTCGTGAACGTGAGACTCGAATTAAGACGACCGAAGACCGCCTCGTGAAGAAGGAAGAGCTTCTCGATAAGCGCCAGGGTGAGTTGAGTCAGGAGGCCGAAGCGCTGCGAGCTAAGGCTTCAGAGGTAAAGAGTCGTGAGGAGGAGGCGCTCGCGCTTGTGAAGGCTCGCACAGCTGAACTCTCCCGTGCCGCCGGCCTTTCTTCTGAAGCGGCTCGCGAAGAACTTTTTAAACTTGTTGAGAGTCGCTTCGAAGAAGATATGCTCGTGCGCATGCAGAAGCTTGAGACGCAGGGTGCGGGCAAACTTCAGGCAACGGCGCAGGAGATTCTTGCGACGGCAATCCCGCGCCTCGCTGCTTCTATGCCCGACGAGATGATGGCGACAAGTGTCTCTCTCCCCTCCGACGAGCTC
Organism: uncultured Candidatus Saccharibacteria bacterium; assembly: GCA_964494215.1. Lineage (GTDB taxonomy): Bacteria > Patescibacteriota > Minisyncoccia > Phycocordibacterales > Zambryskibacteraceae > UBA5004. Next base: position 631 of record CAZBQU010000042.1, read on the forward strand.
AAGGGTAAGATTATTGGTAAAGAAGGACGCAACATCAAGGCGTTTGAGCGTGCGGCTGGTGTCGAAGTTATTGTCGACGACACACCGAACTCCATCACCCTTTCTTCCTTTGATCCGGTCCGTCGCGCTGTAGCCAAGCTCGCTCTCGACAACTTGATTGCTGACGGTCGCATCCAGCCTGCAAAGATTGAGGAGTTTGTAGAGAAGGCGCAGGCGGAGACCAATAAGATTATTAAGGAGAAGGGCGAAGCCGCCGCGCTCGCGTGTGAGGTGTACAACCTTGATCCGAAGCTCGTAGCCATCCTTGGCCGCCTCCACTTCCGCACGAGCTACAGCCAGAACGTCCTTGCTCACTCAGTTGAGATGGCGCAGGTGGCGGGTATGATCGCGGAAGAGCTCGGTGCCAATGTCGCCATTGCAAAGGCGGGCGCCCTTCTCCACGACATCGGCAAGGCCTTTGACCATGAGGTGCAGGGCACGCACGTTGAGATCGGCCGCCGCATTCTCCAGAAGTTTGGCGTACACGAAGATATTGTGAAGGCGATGCAAGCCCACCACGGGGAATATCCATACGAGACGATTGAATCCGTTATCGTTCAGACAGCAGATGCTATTTCCGGTAGTCGCCCTGGTGCTCGCCGCGACAACTTGGACCACTATTTGAAGCGCTTAGGCGACCTTGAAGCCATCGCCACTTCTTTCCCGGGTGTTGAGAAGGCATATGCCTTGCAGGCAGGTCGAGAGATCCGCGTCTTCGTCACACCAGAGAAGGTTTCTGACCTTGAGGCCAAAAATATGGCTAGAAATATTGCTATCAGGATTGAAAAGGAGCTCAAATACCCCGGTGAAATCAAGGTAAACGTCATCCGTGAGGCTCGCTCTATCGAATTCGCTCGGTAATTAAGATAACTTTCATACGTTTGTTTACCCTGAGTTTATCGAAGGGTCAAGGGGTGGTAGCAAAAAATGGCTTGTTATATAATTGCTTCGTTACCAACCATAAGTTTTAGCTAGATCTATGAACAAGACTGATATTGCAAACGCGGTGCACGGTAAGCTCGGTGGCACCAAGGTGCAAGCCGAAGAAGTTGTCGACACTATCATCGACGCTATCGTTTCGACATTGAAGAAGGGTGGTGAAGTTTCTATCGCTGGTCTCGGCATCTTCTCCACGAAGAAGCGTGCTGCTCGCCAGGCTCGTAACCCTCGCACCGGTGAATCGATTTCTGTTCCGGCCATGAATGTGCCAAAGTTCCGCCCAGCAAAAGCATTGAAGGACGCTGTAAAGTAGTTCGACTACGCTCACTACGAGTAATTTCTCATTTAGAGGAAACAAAAAGGACCCGCACGGGTCTTTTTTGTTTAGCTTTGACATCACTTCCTTCTCTGCGTAAGGTGATTGTTGGAGGCACTACATGTCCATAAGTGAATCGGCAGGAGTCGGCACTACAGATGGAAGAAAGATCAGTGTGTTGCCGGACCGAGGTCAGGAGGGCACGTTCGGCTGGTTTACGAAAGCCGATCTCGGGAGCACGTTCTTTTGGGAGGGCGACATGTTCCTTCACAAGCTCATCCTTTTTGAGAAGGATGGAGGGATGCTGGCCGGTCTTGCTCTTTATGGTCCGAACATCTATCAGGCCATCCCTCTTCACTCAAGCGTTCGGGTGTCAGGTGTGAAAAGTGTTCGGCAGTTTATCGCGGAACGTGAGCGGGCTGTCGAAGCCGCCGTCCGAAACCTCGAAGAAGTTTCCCTCGGCAAGTTCGATCGGTAAGTTTCTCTCGCAGCCTACTCCTTTCGAGGAGTAGGCTGATTTTATTTCACCTTGTAGTCTTCCTTAATCTTTTCTACTTCCCTCTCGTCCTCATCCTCGTTACTCCTTCTCGCGGCGATTCCCTTCTCCTTCAATTCCTGTGGCGAGAGAGCGTAGAGGGCTTTTACTTTCTCTTCCAAATATTCTTTCGTATTGAGTTCCGGTTTCTCCAACACTTCAGCGAGAAGAATTTCTAAAATAAAGCCAATGTGCGGGCCGCCGGTGGTGCCGGTGAGATGCATGATGTCCTCGCCTTTGACGACGAGCTGCTTAACGGAGATAGGATCACGCATGACCTGCTCGATCATCGAGTGATACTTGCGGAGGCGGTACGGCGTCTCCTTAGGGCGACCGGTGCCGATGCGGTCCGCAGCGCGCATATCCATAAGGTCCCAAATAAGATCCACACCAACGTTTCTCACCATGCGGCGGACGGCGGAGAGAGAAATTTCTTCTGTGTCGGAGAAGAACATGTGCCAGCGGACGAGGCGCCATACCTTGTCGATAATCTCCTTGGGGAATTTCAAATCATCGAGGGCTCTCTTTGTGAGACGAGCGCCAACAACTTCGTGACCATAAAAGGTGACAGTCTCTCCCTTGAGCCCTTTCGTATGTGGCTTCGCGATGTCGTGGAAGAGTGCGGCAAGGCGCACATGGAGCGGGAAGCCTTTTGCGGCAGCGTGGTTGAGTGAGCGCAGCAAATGTTCCCACACCGTGTATGCGTGAGCCTGATTCTGCGTCACACCGATTCCCTTCACGAACTCTGGCGAGATATACGTAAGCAGTCCCAAGCGAGCCGCCAAGTCGAGAGCGATAGCCGGGTTCTCTGACATGATGATCTTTACGAATTCATCATGGATACGCTCTTTGGAAATGTTTTCCATAAGCGTCGCGTTGCGCTCAATCGCGGCGAGCGTCTCGCCCTCAACGGCAAAGCCAAGTTCAGAAGCAAAGCGAATAGCGCGGAACATGCGAAGGGCATCTTCCTGGAATCGTTCATCCGCCTTCCCCACCGTCTTAATAAGACCTCGCTTAATATCTTCCCGCCCACCGTATGGATCTGTGAGCTCCAAGCCGGTAT
>CAZBQU010000043.1:0-3433 GCA_964494215.1 uncultured Candidatus Saccharibacteria bacterium
CCGAAAAGGAGTTCACGTTTAAAAACATCCCTCGCCCAGAAGCGGTGAAGGACACTATCATGCGCGCTGCGAACGAACACCGCCTCCCTTCCGACAGCGCCGCTCTCTAAGCTGTGCATAACTCCAAGCGGCAAACGCTACAGTTGCTAGAATTAACGGAGGTTGTCGAACAACCATTATCACGTAACCATTCCTATGAAATTTCACAAGATCGCATTCATCTTGCTCGTCATCGGCGGTGTTAACTGGGGTCTCGTCGGTGTAGGCAACCTTATGGGTTCAGATTGGAATCTCGTCAGCATGCTTCTCAGCTCATGGCCAACCGTTGAATCTCTCGTATACGTCCTCGTTGGTATTGCCGGCGTTGCCGAAATCTTCGGTCACAAGGGCATGTGCAAGGAGTGCGCAGCCTAGTTTCACCTGCCCCTTCCGCTCGGGGTACCGAAAATCCGCCAACCGGCGGATTTTTGTTAGGCTTGATGTTCAATATCCTTCTTACGCTTCGGCTCAATCCCGTTCGCAATGAGGATCTCCTCGAACTCCTTCTGCTCGATAGTCTCAACAACGATAAGGCGCTTCGCGATCGCATCTAAAATCTTCTTGTGCTCCTTCACAATCTTTTCCGCTCGCTCCTTTGCATCATTGATAATCTTTGAGACTTCGGCGTCGATTTCCGCACTCACTCGCTCCGAGTACTCTCTCCCCTCTACTCCCATGCCGAAGAGCGGTTTACCACCAGCACTCTCAAGCGCGATTGGCCCGAGCTTGTCGGACATGCCGTACTTCGTCACCATGTCACGCGCGAGAGCGGTCGAAACTTGGAGGTCATTCGAGGGACCCGTCGTCACATCGTCGTACATCATCTTCTCGACCACGTAGCCGCCGAGAGAAACGGCGATATCATCGAGGAATTCTTTCTTACTCTGCAATTTGTTTTCTTCGAGTGGGAGCTTGAAGACATACCCTAAAGCTCGACCACGAGAGATGATCGTAATCTTATGCACGGGGTCTGCGTACGGCAAGATCGAGGCGACAAGTGCATGGCCCGCTTCATGGTACGCAGTGAGTTCTTTCTCTCGCTTCGAGAGGAGGTGTGAGCGGCGCTCCGGACCAATGATCACCTTTTCGATCGAGCGGATGAGGTCGTATTGAGAAATCTTCGTGCGATTCTCACGAGCAGCAAGGATCGCGCCTTCATTCATCAAAGAGTATAGATCCGCGCCCGAGAAGCCTGGTGTGCGCTCAGCGATAACGGCGAGCTTCACGTCTTCGGCAAAAGGCTTCTTCTGAGAGTGGATGGTCAAAATTTCTTCGCGATCCTTCCTGTCAGGCAAATCAAGTGTCACGCGACGATCAAAGCGGCCTGGGCGCAGGAGCGCGGGGTCGAGCACGTCGGGGCGGTTGGTTGCTGCCATGACGATCACCTTTTCGTTCGGCTCGAAGCCGTCCATCTCTACCAAGATCTGGTTCAAGGTCTGCTCACGCTCGTCGTTCCCTCCTCCTACTCCCGTGCCGCGCACGCGTCCTACTGCATCAATTTCATCGACAAAGATAATAGCCGGAGCCGCTCGCTTGGCGAGGTCAAAGAGGTCGCGGACGCGAGAAGCGCCGACCCCGACAAACATCTCGACAAACTCAGAGCCAGAAATAGAGAAGAAGGACACGCCCGCTTCCCCCGCGACAGCGCGAGCAAGCAAGGTCTTACCTGTACCCGGAGAACCCATGAGGAGAATACCCTTCGGAATGCGCGCACCAATGTCGAGGAACTTCTTTGGATTTTTCAAAAAGTCGACAATCTCCTTCAACTCCTCTTTGGCCTCGCGAGCACCGGCGACGTCCTTGAAGGTCACGCGACTCTTGTCATTTGGAGCTGTCAGGCGTGCCTTCGACTGCCCGAAGGTGAAGGCCTGCATCCCCGCCCCCTTTACTTGCCGGTTCATGAACCACAAAAAGAACCCGATAAAGAGGATTGGTAGGATGATCGGTGCGAGTGAGGCGAACCAGTAGAAGAAGCCTTCGTCACTCTTCACGCTAATTCTCACGGCCGAGAGAGCGGTGGGCGCGACGTCATAGTTGGTAAGCGTTGTCGTGAGAGCGGTGCCACCCTCCTTCTCTGCCTGCTTTGCTTCGCCACTCTTATATTGTATGGAAAGGTTGTCCCCTTGGACGGTGATCTCTTCTACGAGACCCGCAGAAACATCGCGAGAAAGTTCTGAGAGCGAGATGGCGATAGGGGCCGGCGCACGACCCGAGATAAGTGAGTACGCGCTCGCAATAAGGAGAAAGACGGTGATCGCGATCGCGAGCTGGTTGCCTGGTGAGCGTCCGGGCGGGAGTTTCCCACCGTCTTTCGACTTCTTCAAGATAATCTTCTTCGTCTTGTCGAGAGGATTTTTGGAATTCATCGTTGTTCGCATTATACCGAAGTTTGCTATTATTCCCAGCATGGCTCCCCTCGCCTCAAACCGCAAAGCCTTCCACGACTTCGAGATTCTCGAGCGTTTTGACGCCGGAATCGAACTTCTTGGCCATGAGGTAAAAGCTGTGCGCGCCGGTAAGATGAGTCTGCGCGGCGCGTTTGTAGCGGTGAGAGGTGGTGAAGCCTTCCTCTTGAATGCGGATATCCCTCCGTATCAAGCCAAGAATACTCCCGACGAATACGACGCAACACGAGCACGAAAGCTTCTGCTCACCGAGAACGAGCTCGGAGTCCTTGCTAAAGCAGAGGAAACAAAGGGCTTGACAATCGTCCCTATTTCGGTGTATAATAAAGGACGGTTCCTCAAGGTAGAAATCGGCATCGCCCGCGGCAAGAAGCAATTCGATAAGCGCGAAGCGATCAAGAAACGTGACACCGAGCGGGACCTCAAGAGAACATTGTAATATTCATATGGGGATGATCGGCCTAGACAACGGGTCGGTCGGCCTAATGCGCGAGGGAGCCGAAGTGACTCCCTAATCCGCTTCAAACTTCAACCGCAAAAAATACTTTTGCAAAGATTGTTAGTCCGTACTTTACGGCTAATGACTTCCAGTTCGCTTACGCTCGAGCTTAAGCTCGCGTGAGTGTCTGCGCCACCTCTTGAGACGTCTCGGGTAGAGAGACTGGCGTCATCACATGAGACTCTGAACTGCGACCGTCTCACCGCAGTTCGAAACAAAGAGACTAGAGAGGAAAGAGCTTTCGTTTGCTCCTTACCTTCCCTCTCGAACCAACAGAAGCATCCTACCTCGCGTAGACGTTAGCCCGACAATTCGTTGCACGGCGGTTCGATTCCGCCCATCTCCACCAACCAAAGGAACATAATAGACCAACTTGACTTTTATACTATATTGTGATAAGATAAGAACAGAACCCTGAGCGCCCTGCGGCGCATGGAGAGAAAATGAGCGACCTACTGAGTGCCATGTTACAGGCGGGCGTTGTCTCGCC
>CAZBQU010000044.1:0-3406 GCA_964494215.1 uncultured Candidatus Saccharibacteria bacterium
GGGTTCACATCAAGCGTCATAAGAACGCCCATCTCGTCTACGGTGCGAGTAATCTTTACGTCCTCAGGGTGGTTTACAAGAGACTTCACTACGTACTCGAGGAATTGTACGTCATCTATCATATTCATGATTCTATTATACCGCGGCTTCGGGAGCTTCGGTGGAGGCAGCTGGGGAGATGCCAGTAACAGCAATCTTCTTGCCGCGGATAACACCCTTCTTCACAAGGAGGTTGTGGACAGTCGACGTAGCCTTGGCGCCCTTTGAGAGCCAGTAAGAGACGCGGTCTACCTTGATAGCTTCGTTCGTTTTGCGGGGATCGTAAGAACCAAGCATCTCCTTGAAGCGACCGGACTTAGTCGAATTGTCAGACTCGGTCAAAACAAGACGGAATGCCGGCTGGTGGATCCTTCCTACCCTCTGCAATCTGATCTTTAACATGGGCTATAGAGTATCAATAAAGCCGGGAGAGGTCAAATAAAAGAATAGAAAAAGCGCCCCGCAAAGCAGGGCGCCGGAAGGGTAGTGGGTTTTGTCAGGATGCTCACAAATTCATCCTCAAGCCAAATATTGGCTACCACTGCAATGAATCACCCGATTGTTTCTCTCAGGGAGAGATGTACGGAAGGCATCGCAGTTGTGAGCCTGCTAGCCCAAGAGGAATTCCACCCCTTGTAAACTCGCGAGAGGGCCACAAGTGGCCACTTCAGGGTTTCCCCTGCTCACGAATGTCTATGTTCATCTTAGCATACCTAAATATATTTGTCAAGCACTTTCTCGGGTATCGAAATTGAGCCTTATTTTAGAGGATTTTCTCCGCTTCGAGGAACTCGTCGAGTTCGCCGTTGAAGACTTTCTCAACTTGTGAGGTTTCGACATTGGTTCGATGATCTTTGACCATCTTGTACGGGTGGGTCACATAGGAGCGGATCTGGCTGCCCCACTGGTTCTCGGTCGTTTTAGAAATATACATCCCCTTCTCGCGAGCTAGCCGCTCTTCCTCACGAAGTTTGTAGAGCTTGGCTTCAAGGAGGCGCTCGGCCTTCTCCTTGTTCTGCGCCTGACTGCGTTCCGTCTCCACATGGACGGCAAGGTTCGTCGGGATGTGCACGAGGCGCACAGCCGTCTCACGTTTGTTGGCATTCTGCCCTCCGGGACCCGAAGAACGGGAGAGCTCGACGCGCAGCTCCTCTGGTGGGATCTTCACCTCCTCCGCCTTATCGAACTTCGGGATCACCTCGACCATGGAGAAAGAGGTATGGCGCTTCTCATTGGCGTTGAAGGGCGAGACGCGGACGAGGCGATGCACACCAGACTCGTTCTTAAGCGTGCCGTAGACACCTGCCCGCCCCGGTCCAGAGGGTGGGTTTTTCCCATCCACTTCAAGTGTCACGTTGCGATACCCGCCGTGGTCATTCTCATTTTTATGCAACACACTCGCACTCCAGCCCCTGTTTTGAAAAAGTTTAAGATACATCTCGAGAAGGATGCGGGAGAAGTCTTCTGCATCATCCCCACCCGCACCCGAGAAGATTGTGACGACGGCGCTTCCGCGGTCATACTTCCCCGCTCCTTCGAGCTCATCCTTAAGCTTCTGAAGCTCTTTAATCTGCGCCTGTGCTCTCTCTTTGTCAGACCAGAAATCCGCCGCACCCATTGCCGTCTCGATCTCCTCAATCTTTTTTTGGATATCTTCTTTCTGCATTATGGAGCCGAAGACCGGGATCGAACCGGTGACCTGCGGTTTACGATACCGCCGCTCTACCAACTGAGCTACCTCGGCACACCAAGAAACGGAGCCAACAATCGGGATCGAACCGATGACCTCGTCCTTACCATGGACGTGCTCTACCAACTGAGCTATGTTGGCACTATTTTACTCTTGAGAAACTTTCTTCCTGCCGCCGTTTTTAGGTACACCTCCCTTCTTCTTGCTTCAATAAAGGAGCTATATTCTTCGATATACACAACCTCAAGGCCAACCATGCGACTCGTCGTTATTGTATGGCCGGAACGGTGCTCTTTTAACCTCCTCATGAGGTTATTGGTCACTCCTTTGTACAATTTACCATTTTGATCTCTCAGAACATATGTCGTGTACTTCATGGAAGTGCTCCCCGCCCGACTGAACGACCGTGCCTTCAGTCGTTCGGGCGGGTACCAACTGAGCTATGTTGGCACACGCGAACTTCGAAATCATAGTATAGATAAGCCTCTTTTTCAACGCGCTAGTACTTTCTCAAGACGGCCTTCACAATAGCGGCGATGCGAAGTTCTTCGGTCGGATAGATCGGCTTATATTTCTTGTTGCCCGGCTCGAGCCATACTTTGCCACCTTTCTCACGGAAATATTTCATCGTCCACTCCCCATCGACTTCGGCAATAACGATCTGTCCATCCTTGGCCCGATTCGTGCGCTCAGCAAGAACGCGGTCACCTGGGGCGATGTGCGCGTCGATCATCGAGTCGCCATCCACTTCGAGCATGTATGTCGTCTCCTTCTTCTGGATAAGGAAATCGTCGAGGCTAATCGTCTCCGAGAGTTCTTCTACGGCCGATGGGAACCCGGCCTTCACAAACCCGAGCATCGGAACCTCGTCCATGAGTGAGGTGGGCACCAAGCGGCCCAAGTGGTCCTTGGTGACCATGCCTGCCTCGACGAGCTTATCGACCACCTTGGCAACAGCGTTCTTAGACTTGAAGCCGAGAAGTGTCGCGGCCTCTGCGTAGGTCGGCATCCGCTTCTTCGAGTGGTAAAAGCCGAAGATTTTGTCTTTGTAATTATCTTGCATATTGTCGGGCCACGAAGCGCTCCGCGAATCGACCGAGGAAGGACTTCTTGCGAAGTTCACGGGTGAGCCCGATGAGCCGCTTGTGACGCTGAGCTTCGCTGCCGTATCCCATACCCGAGAGAATCTTCCGGTCGATCTGTTCGTTTAAAGTGTTAAGTTCACGTTCTACGATTTGAAGATATTGTCTCTTGGTCATGGCGATAATGGTTACTTGTACTTCTTGAGTATAAGTGAACGCTCGTTCACCGACCAGTGGATAACGCAATACGACACACAATCCACCTCCTGAGGAGAGTTATTTCTTCTCTTTTTCTTGCTCGGCTTCCCAGGCTTTTTGCTTCTCTTCGGCTCTGTGGAGCTCCTGCTGGTTTTTCTCTCGCTCACTTTGGGCACGAGTCAGTTCTTGCTGAATATGTTCAACATCACTTTTGAGCCGGCTCACTTCCGATTCGAACCGACGCTGCACACGCTCGATCTCCTGAGTCATTTCTTGATTCTTACGTTCAATCTCCCCTCTCTTTTTATCGAGGTCGACCTCCTTGGTGCGGATAACTCCGTCTTGCTTGGTAACCTCAGCCGCAAACTTCTGGACCTGTAATTTAAAATCTGACATA
>CAZBQU010000045.1:0-3404 GCA_964494215.1 uncultured Candidatus Saccharibacteria bacterium
TAAGAATAAATAAAACCCGAGACGGGTATTCGAGGAAAACTATATATGAAAAGGCTCTTTTGGGCAAACAGAAAGCCCGGCGCATACGCGCCGGGCTTTTACATCTCGCACACGTCCCGAAGATCTTCAATGAGCACTTTTTTGCCAAAGAGCTCAACTGCATCAACCGTCGTAAGTTCATCATTCACATTACGAAACTCAAAGGTGCCCCCAGTCGCTCCTGGCTCCACCACTTCCGCTTCCACTTCACCCGCAGGAAACCCGAATTCCTTCTGTACAGCCAGTGAAAGCTGGGACAATCTCACTCGTCTCGACATATATCATCTCCAAAACAAAAGTGGCCTGAGGCCACTTTGTCATTAAACCTATGAAATTACAATTACCAGGCAAAGTGAGCGAAGGCCTTGTTGGCGTCGGCCATGCGGTGAGTCGTTTCGCGCTTCTTCACTGCTTCACCTTCGTTCTTCGAAGCGGCAATGATCTCATCGGCGAGCTTCTCGTGCATCGGCTTACCCTTCTTCGAGCGGGCGGCGTCAATAATCCACTTCATCGAGAGGAAGAGGCGGCGTTCTGGACGCACTTCGCGAGGAACCTGGTAGTTGGCACCACCGACGCGGCGGGAGCGGACTTCCATAGTAGGGCCCGTGTTCTTCAAAGCGGCTTCAAAGACTTCGATCGGATCAGTCTTCGCAGTTTCCTTAATAGTCTCAAGGGCAGCGTAAACAACCTTACGAGCTGTCACCTTCTTGCCTTCGAGCATGGTGTAGTTGATAAACTTCGCGATCTTATCGGAATCGTAAAGGGAGTCAGGAACAATTTTCGGCTTGGTTTTAAGTTTGCGACGCATAGGAATTATTTAGCAGCTTTCGGACGCTTAGCACCGTACTGAGAACGGGTCTGGCGACGACCATCGACACCGGTGGCATCAAGCACACCGCGAACGATAGTGTAACGGAGACCAACGTCCTTCACGCGACCACCACGGATCATAACAACGGAGTGCTCCTGAAGGTTGTGACCAATACCTGGGATGTAGGCGGTAACTTCCTGACCGTTCGTGAGGCGAACGCGGGCAATCTTACGGATAGCGGAGTTAGGCTTCTTAGGAGTCTTCGTGGTGACCTTAGTAGCCACACCGCGCTTAAATGGCGAGTTATAGAAGACTGGGCGGTTCTTAAGCGTGTTAAAGCCACGCATCAAAGCGACCGCTTTAGGCTTGCGGCTGAACTTCTTGCGTTTGCGGCGAACGAGTTGGTTGATAGTCGACATTAAAAATGCTCCCTACGGAGAACAACACTGTACTAAAAGGACTTATAAAATGCAAATAGAAAGGCCCCGCTCGAGATGAGTAGGGCCTCTGGGGGAACCGCGCGCTCAGGTGAAAGCGATAAAAAAGAGGAGCGCGAGGACGAGGGCGACGATCTTGTTGTGATGCCGCTGGAACCAGCGATTGCCGTGGCGCCAGTTGAACCTGGTAGTACCCGACGAGAGACGTGCAATTTGGAGAACAAGCAACGGCCGACTCATGGGAAACCTCCAATCTTCATCATACACCTCTCCAAGGAGATTGTCAAGAGCCCTAATCCGTGTCCCTATACAGAGCTAGATGGCAAGGCCCGTAAGCGCCTGGAACACGAAGCCAATAACCGGGATCAAAAGCTTCCATAGGAACAATATGAAGATAATAAGGAGCACAAAGCCATATTGTTCAAAAAAGGCCCTTATTTGCGGGAATTTATCAGGAAAGAAGGCAAAAAGGAGCTTCGAACCATCCAAAGGAGGCACTGGCACGAGGTTAAAGACCGCAAGCGTGACATTGATAAGGATGATGCCCGCGCTCACCGAGACAAAAGCTGGGCTCAGGTACTCCCCCGCCAAGCGTATAAGAAGGCCAAAAACTGAGGCAAGGAAGATGTTCGCCACCGGCCCCGCTAGAGCTACCTGGGCCTCAGACCAGCGGCCAGGGCGCAGGTTGTAGGGGTTATAAGGCACCGGCTTCGCCCAACCGACCACAAATCCACCCAACATATAGGAAATAGCCGGAAGAAGGACGGAGCCGAAGGGGTCAAGGTGCTTAAGTGGGTTCAGCGTAAGCCTTCCCTCATACTTAGCGGTCTGGTCACCCAAGGCGAGCGCCGCGTAGCCGTGCGCCACCTCGTGGATGACGACTGACATGATCAGAATGATGATTTGGAAGGCGAGATCCATATGAATAGACGGATTATAACAGGTATGCTATGGTAATCACCACTTATATGGCAAAGATTTGCGCAGTCACCAAGAAGGGCTCAAGGGTCGGCGGAGGTTACTCCAACCGTACTCGTGCCACCCAATTCAACCCCACCGGCAATGTGAGGAAGTATCCAAACTTGCAAAAGAAGCGCATCTATGTCCCCGAATTGAAGAAGACCCTCACCCTCACCCTCTCGACGAAGGGCTGGAAGACGATCGCCAAGCGCGGCGCTCACTCCGTGCTCAAGAAAGCCGGTGTCATCTAAGATTCTCAAGATTGAACAGCTCCCCGACTCCGAAGCGCGTATCGACGCGGAGATCTCGGCCGACGTCCTCGCTCACGCTCGCACTCACGCGATCAAACATTTAAATAAGTCTTTCTCCGTACCCGGCTTCCGCAAAGGGGCGCTGCCGGAAAGCATGCTCGTCAGCCAACTTGGTGAAGGCCAGATTCTCACGGAAGCCGCCTCGATCGCATTGGACAAAGAGCTCCGCACGATTATCGCTGAGTCCAAACTTCGCTCAATCACTCGCCCGTCTATCTCCATTACGAAGCTCGAGCCCGGCTCCCCACTTCTCTTCTCTGCAACCTTAGTTCTCGAGCCTATCTTCACACTCCCCGACTACAAAAAGATCGTAACGGAACTTCCTCTTGCTGAGGAGGCCAGCAAGGAAGCGACCGAGAAGCGCCGCGTACAGATTGTGGACGCCCTCGTCGCAGCGACCGAGATCACATTGCCAAATAAATTTGTGAACGAAGAAGTGAACCACGTCCTCTCTCACTTCAAGCACGACCTCTCGCATGCAGGTATCACGTGGGAAGATTATTTGAAGAAAGTAGAGAAGACAGAGGAAGAGGTTAAAGAAACCTGGCGCGAGCATGTTATCTCCCGCGGGAAAATGGAATTCATCCTTTCCAAAATCGCCGAGCAAGAAAATTTCAAAACATATCCCGAAGTCATCGCCTTTTTGGAGAAACTCTCCTAATGCAGAGGTTAGACCTCTGCAAAAACTGGGGATAACAAAAGCGGCAAGGGGTTCTATTTCAATTTCAAACTCTTCCCGTCGCTTTCAAAAATAATTGTGCCCTGACCAGAGAGACTGGCCACATCTTCGGTGGAAAGAATCTGCGCGCCAACCTTTTTTAATATATCTAAGACTTCTTGATTCGG
>CAZBQU010000046.1:0-3372 GCA_964494215.1 uncultured Candidatus Saccharibacteria bacterium
AAGGGCCTGATGGAGCCACTTCAGGACGGTGTCGCCCTCCAGAAACTCAATGGAAAGACGTTCATCGTCCAGTACGGTCCGCACTGCCCTCACCCCTATCTCATCCGGATGGTGGGGAGAGGTCAAGGCAAGCTCGACCTACTGCCCTACCCAGACCCCATCATGCTCTCCCAGCCGCCCTTCACGCAGGACATCATCGGCAGCGGCGAAACATTTGCCGAAGCCGTCGACGCCGTCATGAGAGAGCACCGAAAGGCGTACCCGCCCACAGAGACGTGAGTTTCCCCGCCGTAGCCGAAAGGCTACGGCGGTTTCTTTTTGCATAATGCGAAATATGGTATGACTATGTCAGAACTGGAGGTCGAGAAGATGATGCAATGGCTTAAACTCTACTTTTTCGTAAGTCTCGTTATCGGAATTGGAACAACAATTCGGGAATTACGAAATATCACCAGAGAGCAGCTGACTGATCTCTCCGATGTTCAAGAGAAGTTCGCCAAGCAGCATGAGTCAAAGGGCAACTTGCAAATCGAGAGATACGGTGATCGAACCGTCTACTATCGGAAAAATTTGAAGGGAGAGTCAGTCACAACCACACTAACCTTCTTCAAGAAACTTGCCGAGGAACATCCGAGTATTTGGATTTTCATCATTTTTGTTGGATTAGTGATTATGATGACTATCTCGTGGCCCAAAGACGGCTTCGATTACTTGGCTAAAAAGGTTAGAGATTCGAAGCCGCCGTCATGATGACGGCGGTTTCTTTTTATCTTTTCTTCCGTCTATAATTGAATCGGTTTTACTACATAACTCACCCACCATGAACCCTGTCGTCCATTTCGAAATGTCCTATGCGGACCGCGAACGCGTCGCCCTCTTTTATCAGAAAACGTTCAATTGGAATATGGAGATGCTCGGTCCGGAAATGGGCGAATACGTCGTCGCGCACACCAGCGAAACGAACGCCAAGGGCATGATCCAGAAGCCCGGCATGATTAACGGCGGTTTTTATAAGAAGCAGCCAAAAGAAGAGTTCAACGTCCCCTCCGTCGTCATCGCCGTCGATAGTGTCGAGGATACGATTACAAAAATAGAAAAGAATGGTGGCAAAGTTGTGAACCAACCCATGGACATCCCTGGTATCGGCCGTTACGCAAGCTTCATCGACACGGAAGGTAACCGCGCGAGTATTTTGAAGCCGATCGAGACTATGTAATTAGTTCTTCTTGTCGAGGAACGCGAGTGCCGCTGTTGCCAGAGCAAGGCCGTAATCACGGATGCCTGTTGCCGCGAAGCCAAAATCTGAAGCAATGACGAAAAGGTGGACAGACAGAATTGCAGCTACCGGCGTCACAAAATAGCCAAGCGCGAGAAGTGTCCCGAGCACCACCTCCATGACTCCATTACCCAAGACGAGCATCGCGGGAGAAAGGTGTGAAAGAGAAACGGCCCACGCCGGAACAATCCCTACCCAACTGACGCCGTCGAAGATCTGAGAGAAGCCGAAGAAGAGGTACACACCTGCAAGCCCAAAGCGTAAAACGAGCATGCCGATCTGCTCTCGGTGAGTGGTGATGTATTCCATAGAGATTACTTAACGAGAACGCCAATCTTAAAGCCCGCTAGGACAGTGAGGATCTTTTTGCTTGTGCCATGTTGAGAGGTAAAGGCCGCTGTGCCGTCCTTACCACATAGGCTGAGGATGGCCTGTTCCCCGCCAGGGTGGTTCGGAATCCAGCCCGTCAGGTCATATGCGAAGCCATTAATCGCGCTCCAGCAGCTCGTGCGCGAGTTATGCGTCGCGACAGTCGCCATAGTCGGTCCCGAAGCGGCAGGAGTGGTGGCAGGGGCGCTCGACGTCGATGTGGCAGCGGGAGTATTGGAAGTTGTAGGTGCAGTCGTAGGCATAAGCTTGTCCTGCTTCTGCATATAGACAAAAAGGCCGATAACGATGACAAGCGCAACGCCTACAATAGGCAAAATTTTGTTATTCATAGATATATAATATCACGTCACGGTATACTGAAACATAAGCCAACAATAATTATATGATTCAAAAGATTACCCCGTTCCTCTGGTTCGATCGCAATTGCGAAGAAGCTGTGAACTTCTACGTTTCCGTTTTTAAGAATTCAAAGATTATCACAATCAAGCACTACCCAAGTGGTATTACGGAGGGTCCGATGGCAGGCTTCGACGGCAAGGTCCTGACAGCCGTCTTTGAACTCGAAGGCCAGCGCTTCCTGGCACTCGACGGCGGACCAATATTCTCTCCCAACCACAGTGCCACCTCCATGCTCATTGAGTGCGCGGACCAGGCCGAGATCGACCACTATTGGAATGCGCTCACTGAAGGCGGCGACCCCACAGCCCAGCAGTGCGGCTGGCTCAAAGATAAATTCGGCTTCTCGTGGCAGGTCTCACCTCAGATGGAAAAGTGGTTGAACGGCGCAGACAAAGCCGGCTCCGCACGCGCCATGCAAGCCATGCTCGGTATGAAGAAGATCGTCATCGCCGATCTCGAGAAGGCGTATATGGGCGAATAGCTGGGTGGCCCCTGCCTTCTCTTCCGCGCCACCGAAGAACGCTTTCCAAACAAAAAGCCGCCCCATATTGGAGCGGCTTTTTGAATTATTTATTTAGCTTCTTCCTTCTTCATACCGTCCGACTCCTTGTGGGCCGGATCAACGGGCTTCTGGCCACCGTTCGTCTTGTTTTCGTGACTGTTCGGAACCTTTACCTCACCTTCTTTGTTTTGATCTTGCATACCAGTAATGACGGAGAGGTAGGGCAAATCTGACAGGGCAAAGTTATCCACCTCAATCCCCAGTTTATCCCCCATCTTATCCGACACAGGGAGTTGACGGATAAACTCCCTGGTGCCGAAAGATGTTAAAATAGAGATATGAAAAAACTTCTCTTCGGCTTTGTTATCATCGCTCTCGCCGCCTTCTTCTACTTCTGGCATATGGGTGCCCCACAAACGGCAGAAAACATTCCCACCCCTACCGGCACGAGCTTCCACCCAGACGCCTCTTCAGGAGCGTTTACGATTGATGGCGACAAGATCACCCTCTCCAAAGGTGTAAGCATCAGAAACGAAGGGGACGGTCTTACCACCGAGACGAAGCTTCTCGACGAACAGGCTCTCGGAGATATAAACGCCGACGGCAAAGAAGATGTCGTGGTTATTCTTTCTCAATACGCTGGTGGCTCGGGCACCTTTATCTACGCGGCAGCCTATGTCTCTGGTCCCGTCTCCTACAAAGGCACTGAGGCCATCTTTCTCGGTGACCGCATCGCCCCGCAATCCGTCTCTATAAGTAACGGCGTCGCCACAGTGAAGTATCTCGACCGCAAAGAAGATGAGCC
>CAZBQU010000047.1:0-3153 GCA_964494215.1 uncultured Candidatus Saccharibacteria bacterium
GTGAGAACGATGACGGCAATCGAAGAAATAAAGAAGAAGATATCTGCTTTCATCACTGAATCCATATAGGTATAGACGGGAAGCAGAGCAATGGCTTTCATGTTAAATTGGTTTCAATGATTACTATCTATACGGACGGCTCATCGAGGGGGAACCCAGGACCGGGAGGTTGGGGAGCTATTCTCATGGACGAGGTGCGAGCGGTTGAGCTCGGTGGTCGCGAGGACCATACGACCAACAACAGGATGGAGCTCATGGGCGCTATTAAGGCGCTCGAGTTTGCAAATGCTTTGGACCATGTGCCGATTGAGCTCTACACCGATTCGGAGTATGTCATGAAGGGGATGACCGAGTGGGTCTCAGGTTGGCAGAAGCGTGGGTGGCGCACCGCTTCGAAGAAGCCGGTCTTAAACCAGGACCTCTGGCAGAAATTGATCCTTGCCGCCGATGGCAAAGAAATTGCCTGGAAGTATGTCGCTGGACACTCAGGACATGAGCACAACGAGCGCTGCGACGTGATCGCCACATCCTTTGCTGATGATGTCTACACACCTCTCTACAACGGAGCCCGTGCCGGCTACCGCCCGGTCCTCTAACCCGATCTCTTTTGCCATTGGCGCCTTCGCGGCCGCTGTTTTATTCGCTTCCTTTCTCTCGTTCCCACCACTTCTCGCGCTTCTTTTTATACTTGTTGGTGTTGCTGTACTTGTGGGGGAGAGGCTCTATGCGGGGCACATTTCTCGAAATGTCGCACTCGTTTCTGTTGTCCTCATCTCTTTCGGTTTAGGAGCTGTGCGTTATGCGGTGAAGGATTTTCATACTGAGATGTTGCCTTCGCGCGAAGGGGTGGTGGTGAGTGAACCGGAAGACAAGGGGAGTACCCGCCGTTTTATCTATAAGGCCGAGAATGGCGAGAAGGCGCTGGTCTCTACTGCGTTGTACGCGCCAGTTTCCTACGGAGATGCGGTGAAAGTTTCTGCGGCCTTCAAGAAGCCAGGGATTATTGAAGGAGAGAATGGAGAAAGAGATTTCGACTACGGCGCGTATCTTGCCAAAGATAATATCTTTTACACCGCGAACTTTGCGAATGTTGAAGTGCTCTCGCGCGGGCATGGTAATCCGTTCATGGCATATCTCCTCATGCTCAAGGGGAGTGTGATCGCGCACGCGAAGAGAATCTTGGCAGAGCCG
This sequence comes from uncultured Candidatus Saccharibacteria bacterium, assembly GCA_964494215.1. Taxonomy (GTDB): domain Bacteria; phylum Patescibacteriota; class Minisyncoccia; order Phycocordibacterales; family Zambryskibacteraceae; genus UBA5004. The sequence continues at coordinate 1,192 of CAZBQU010000047.1, forward strand.
TATGCCAGTCTCCTCCTGGGTCTTATCGTGGCAGGGAGGGACGCTTTGCCGCTCGGGATTCTCGAGGAATTTCGTCGGGCGGGCGTGATCCATATCGTCGTTCTTTCGGGTTACAACATTACGCTTATCGCGGAGTTCTTGCGCCGGCTTATGCAGAAGCTCTTCCTCTTTCTGAAGCTCCCGGCAGTGCCGCAGACTGCCGCAGCGGCCTCACTCGCAGGGATCGTTCTCTTTGTCCTCATGACGGGGGCGGAGGCGACGGTGGTGCGTGCGGCGATCATGGCGGGCGTTGTCATTGCGGCGAAGTTCTTTGGTCGCACATACTCGGCGCCACGCGCTCTTTTCTTCGCGGGCTTCCTTATGCTTATCGAGAACCCGCAAATTCTCGTTTTCGATCCCTCCTTCCAACTTTCTTTCCTTGCAACACTTGGTCTTATCTATGTTGCTCCGCGTATCGAAGGGCTCCTCTCTTTTGTGACGGAGCGCTTCCAATTACGGGAGATATTGGCGCAGACAATCGCCACGCAGGTGACCGTCCTCCCGCTTCTCGTCTATTCAATGGGAGATATGTCGCTCGTGTCTCTCCCCGCGAATATGCTTATCCTGCTTATCGTGCCGCTCACTATGCTTATAGGCTTCATTGCGATCCTTCTTTCGTATATCGGTACATGGCTCGCTCTGCCATGTGCGTACGTTGCCTATCTTTTGCTTGGTTGGATTCTCTCCGTCGCACACTTCCTTGGCGCTCTGCCATTCGCGACAATCAAAGTGCCACACGTTGAGGTGTGGCACTTAGTTATCATGTACGGACTTTTAGGAACAGCACTTACTTGGTCGCGTGCACGAAATTATTTTCAATCACGCTCCAATTGAGATTCTCGAAGAAGGCATCGATGTATGCGCCCTTGCCTTGCGCGCCTTGGTCGACGAGATATGCGTGCTCCCAGACATCGATTGCGAGGATAATCGGGAGCGTGGCGAAGTGGCCTTGGTGCTGTTCGCCGACGAAGCCAGGGAGGAGTTGGTTTGAAATCGGATCGAAGTAAAGAATCGCCCAGCCGGGGCCGCGGAGGCTACCGTAATTTTTCATCAATTTCATGATGCGCTCTTGCGGATTCTCGCTCGGGAAGCTTTCATTGATCGCCTGCGCGAGTGTGCTGCTTGTGTTGAGGGGGGTCGAACCTCCTTCAAGCTCGGCAAAATAAATTTCGTGTAAGCGTGCGCCGTCGAACTCAAACGAGAGTCGGCGTGCGAGTTCGGCGATGGCGAGCTGGTTGCCTTCAGTGCCGTAGAGAGCGTCCATGTTCGCGCGGATAGCGTTGAAGTTCTTCACGTATCCTTGATAGAGACCGAGATGCTCTTCCATGGTCTTTGTCGAAATGCCTTTGAGTTCACCGAACGTAAACGTCTTCGCGGTAAGTTCTTTTTTCATAGCTCAATTATACTTATATACACAGATGACGAAACATAAAGAACTGTGGCGAGAGCATTGGCGGGCCGGCGTGCTTCTGGCCTTCCTCCTTGCAAATATCGCGGTGTGGAGTGCCGTCTATGAGCTCAAACCTGGCCCTCTGCGCGTGGCTTTCCTTGATGTGGGGCAGGGGGATGCGATCTTCATTGAGACGCCGACGCATAAGCGCTTACTCCTCGATGGTGGACCTGATAAAAGTGTTATGACGGAGCTTGGGCAGCTTCTGCCTTTTGGTACAAAGCATATCGATGTTGTGATGGAATCGCACCCTGACAAGGACCATATTGGCGGCTTACCGGAAGTGCTCGAGCGCTATCAAGTTGGCGCCTTTATCGAGCCTGGAGTCGAGAGCGAAAACTCGATCGACGACGTGCTCCATGAGCGGGTCGCCGCGCGAGGAATTCCTGACCTCCTCGCGCGGCGGGGGATGCTCGTGAACATCGGCGATGGTGTGAGGCTCCCCGTTCTCTTCCCGAACCAAGATGTTTCCC
>CAZBQU010000048.1:0-2712 GCA_964494215.1 uncultured Candidatus Saccharibacteria bacterium
TTTTATGTTAAAATACGCCCATGGATAAGGAAAAAGTGCTTAAACTAGCCACGTTGGCCCGCGTGCGGCTCTCGGAGGACGAGGCCGAACATCTCTCGCACGAGTTCGAGGGAATTTTGCGTTATGTTGGCGAAGTGAAGTCGGTGGCCGTAACCCAAGCAGCTCCTACACCCTCAGATTATCCTGTGAGGAATGTCATGCGTGATGACACACCTCGACATGAAGCAGGCGTTCATACAGAGGCTCTCCTCGCTGCCGCTCCTGCTCGCGAAGGCAATTACGTTAAGGTAAAGAAAATTTTATGACGCCTCAGGAAATTCGAGAAAAGGATAAAGATATTCATGCGTTCCTCGAAGTCTTTGACGCACCCGAGTCTATTGGAACGGGCCCGCTCGCGGGGAAGTCTGTCGCTCTCAAAGATAATATTCTCTATAAAGGCCATCGCGCCGGTGCCGCTTCTAAAATCCTCGAAGGATATGTCGCATCTTATGACGCCACTGTTGTCGAGAAGCTTAAGGCTGCAGGCGCAAGGATCGTCGGTCGCACAAACATGGACGAGTTCGCTATGGGAAGCTCGACGGAGAACTCGGCGTACGGTCGCACGAACAACCCTCACGATCTCTCGCGTGTGCCTGGAGGCTCTTCTGGTGGCTCGGCGGCGGCTGTGGCCGCGGGCTTGTGCGATGTGGCTCTTGGCTCTGACACGGGCGGTTCTATCCGTCAGCCAGCCGCCTTCTGTGGTGTTGTCGGCTTGAAGCCAACGTATGGTCGAGTGTCGCGCCACGGACTTATCGCATACGGCTCCTCGCTCGACCAGATCGGCGCGTTTGCAAAGACAGTGACCGAAGTTCAAGAGGTGTATGCAGTTATCGCCGGTAAAGACTCGATGGACAGTACGACGATTGGAGAAGAGACATACCCTCAAGTAAAAGAATTTTCAAAGATAATCGGCGTACCAAAGATTGAGGGCTTAAACGCTGAAATGGCGGCCAACGTCACCGCTTCGATTGCGAAGTTTGAATCATTGGGCTACACGATAAGAGAGATTGAATTGCCCAACCTGAAGCATTCGCTCCCTGCGTACTACATTATCGCGCTCGCGGAAGCGTCTTCGAACTTGGCTCGTTTCGACGGAGTGAAGTACGGTCTCCACAAGGACGGAGAGACTGGTATCGATGATTATTTTGCAACAAGAGGGGAAGGCTTCGGGCCGGAAGTGCGCCGTCGTCTCATTCTCGGAACGTACATTCTTTCCTCTGGGTACTATGACGAGTATTACGGCAAGGCTCTTGAAGCCCGCCGCCTCATCACTCAGGAACTTCGAGAAGCCTTTAAATCGGTTGACCTTATTCTGTTGCCGACAACACCGAGTCCTGCGTGGAAGGCCGGGGAGAAGAGCGCAAGCCCTCTCGATATGTATCTCGAAGACATTTTTACTGTTACTGCGAATATCGTTGGCGCGCCCGCCATCTCCTTGCCCTCGGGTCTTGTAGAAGGTTTGCCAGTCGGTATCCAACTTCTCGCCGATCTTGGTCGTGAGGATAACCTCTTCACCGCGGGGAAAGATTTCATGGGAGAATAGTCACATGGCCGACGATAAGAAAAAGTCCGCTCCCGCTCCATCTCCTTTCCATAAGAACCATTTATACGAGACGATGCTCGTTGCCGTGGTGCTCTTGTTCATCACGATTATTCTCAATCGTTTCTGGATGTATGTGAATACGCTCAACACGACACCGATCACGAGCTTCTGGGATCACCTTACGCTTTTCCTCGCGCATCTCTGGCGTTGGTGGAAGCCATGTGCGGTGCTCCTCACACTCGGAGCTGCGTGGTGGGGATATGACAGTAGTCGGAAGTTGAAAGCTCTGCAGAAAGAAGAAGCAACAATCTATGGCCCAGAGATCTCTGATGAGCTCTTTATGAACAAGGGTGTCCCAGAAGAGCGAGTGAACAAGAAGTGGGAGCACGTTCTCTCTCTCTTAAACTCCGGCACCTCCGCGGGTTGGCGGCAATCCATCATTGAGGCCGATATCATGCTCGACGAACTCCTCAAGGCGCAGCAGTATCACGGGGATTCATTGGGGGAGAGACTCAAGGCGGTGGAGCCTTCAGATATGCTCACCCTCGATGACGCTTGGGAAGCGCACAAGGTGAGAAACCGTATTGCTCATGCGGGCAGTGCCTTCGAACTCTCCGAGCGCGAAGCAAAGCGCGTCGTCTCGCTCTTTGAGAAGGTCTTTAAGGAGTTTGAGATTATCTAGAAAAGCACGTCGGTCGATGGCTGGTGCTACGGCTTTCTTTTCTTCTTTTTATATAACTCAAAAATTAATCCTCCAGTAAAAATCACAGCAAAAGGTATCAATAACGACAAGCCGTAGGAAAACACCACAATCATTTCTAATACATAAGGTAATTCCTTGAGACTCTGCGTTGCTTCAGCGAAGGTGCAGGGATGGGTATCAAATCCTTCCAAGTTTGAACAGACGTTTCCTGGAATAAGAGCGTGTATAAATACGCTCAATCCAAAGATGAGATGCAAAATTATTGCTGTTCCTAATGCTATCCAAAACCATCGGAGAACTACTTTCGTCATTTGGAAAGTATAGCTTACTTAAAACGATGCGCGGGCTAGTGGATGATGTGAGAACCGCGGTTCAGTATCATTGATAAAATTTAATATAGAAAAACCGCGCATTCCTCTAGGTGCGC
>CAZBQU010000049.1:0-2658 GCA_964494215.1 uncultured Candidatus Saccharibacteria bacterium
GCGTGCCATACCTCATCATCATCGGCCACAAGGAGGCCCTCGACGGCACCGCCACGATCAGGAATGTCCAAACCCGCGCCCAGGACACGATCCCGATGGAAATGCTCCCGAATTATTTGAGGAATATTAAGCTCTAGCTCTTATTGCCTTGAGAATGCCCTTGTGTTAAAGTACTCCCACAACAAATATGTCAGCATCAGTCAACATTGAGGTCGTCAAAGGCCCGAACGAGAACAACTTGAGCGTCTTGCGCCGCTTCACAAAGCGCGTCCAGGCTGCCGGTATCCTTCCTCGCGTCCGCTCCAAGCGCTACCACGAGCGCACTCCTTCGGCCAACACTCGCAAAGCAAAGACTGTCGCCTACCTCCAGAAGAAGGCTGAACTCGCCGAACTCGTCAAAGCCGGCAAGACGACCGAACTCACCAAGTTCTCCCGCCGCAAATAACCCTGCCCTCGAGCAGGCAGGCCTCATGCTTTCAATCTCCAACAAGACACGGCGCCCGACTCCCCGTATCACATTTGCTGCAATCAAAGACGAGATCTTGGGATCTGAGTACGAACTCTCTCTCGTCTTTATCTCTCCTGCTACTTCACGCACACTCAACCGCACACATCGCGGCCTCGACAAGTCTACGGATGTGCTGTCTTTCCCACTTTCGAAAACATCCGGAGAAATTTTCATCGATCTCGCTACAACCGAGAAAATGGCTCCGGAATTCGACATGCCGCTCAAAAAATTTGTTGCATTTCTCTTCATCCACGGATGTTTGCATTTGATAGGAATGGATCACGGGGCTACAATGGAGAAAGCTGAAAAAGCAAATCTTCATGTCGCGTCAAATCGTCGTTGGTATTGATATAGGAACTCTCGAGACCAAGGTCATCATTGCCGAGGGCGTCGTTCTCGACGGACACTTCGCTCCAAAGATTATCGGCACCGGCACAGCAGAGTCGAAGGGTGTTGAGCGCGGCTTTATTACCAACCGCCACGAAGCTGCAGAGAGTGTGAAGCAAGCTATCGCCAAAGCAGAGAAAATGGCCGGGGTTAAGGTGAAGCGCGCCTTCGCCTCCTTCGGTGGCATTGGGCTTGGCAGCCTCTCTGCGACAGGTTCGGTCGTTATCACCCGCGCCGACCTCGAGATCACGGATCGCGACCTTACAGCGGCCATGGAGGCGGCAGAACAAGCCTTGCCGACTACCGCGACCGTCAACAAGCGCATAATCAACACTATTCCCGTCGAGTACAAAATCGATGGCAAGATCTCTTGGGGTGATCCCACTGGTCTTAAGGCTCACAAGCTCGAAGTGAAGGCGCTCTTTGTCACCTGCCTCGAGCATCATTTGGAAGATCTCATTAAGACGATCGAGGAAGCTGATGTGGAAGTTGTCGACGTTGTCGCAGCCCCTGTCGCGGCAAGCTTTGTCACGGTCTCAAAGAAGCAGCGCCGAGTCGGTTGTCTCTTGGCGGACATCGGAGCGGAGACACTTTCCGTCATCGCCTTTGAAAACAACAACCCCGTTTCTCTCGAAGTCTTCCCTGTCGGCGGCTCAGATGTGACAAACGACATCGCCTTGGGGTTAAAGATTTCTCTCGAGGAAGCCGAGACGATTAAGCTCGGTGGCCTCTCGCGCTCTCCGTATTCCAAAAAGAAATTGGAAGAAATTATTTCCGCCCGATTTTATGACTGCTTCGAACTTATCGAGAAGCATTTGAAGAGCATCGGCCGTGATCGTCTCCTCCCCGCGGGCGTCATCCTCTCCGGAGGAAGCTCTAAGATGAGCGGCATCAAACACCTGGCGGAAGAAGGTCTCTCACTCCCCGCTCACACAGCCGAAATTCACTTCGGCCCCGCTGAGAAGGGCAAGGTCAAGGATGCCGCTTGGACAGTGGCGTGTGGCCTAGCGCTCTTGGGCTTCAACTCCGGTGGCGAGGATCGTCTCCCGGGTCGCAACCCTCATCCTATTTCCGCAGAAACAGGCGGCCGCGCCCTCCGAAAAATTTCTAAATGGTTTTCCCAATTTTTACCTTGAGCTTGCTGAAGGGCTGAGTCAAAAATAACGAAATAGTTTACCTCCACTGTCTATTACTTTTCTTAAACTTCCTCTGGTAAGATAGCTGCATTAAATAACCGAGAGATCATGCCGCAAATTAAACCAGATGTAGAGTCGTTCGCCCGGATTAAGGTCATCGGTGTTGGCGGGTCAGGCAAGAATACGGTCAACCACATGATCACCTCCCGCGTGAGTGGAGTTGACTTCATTGCCATCAACACGGATGCGCAAGACCTCCATAATTCCCTCGCCAAGAAGAAGATTCACATCGGCAAGAACCTCACCCGCGGCCTCGGTACCGGCATGAACCCGGAACTCGGCAAGCGTGCCGTCGAAGAGACCAAGGAAGAAGTGCAGGAAGCCATCAAGGGCGCTGACATGGTCTTTATCGCTGGTGGTATGGGAGGTGGCACCGCCTCAGGTGCAGCTCCGGTCGTCGCACGTACGGCCAAGGAAAGCGGCGTCCTCACTGTCGCTGTTGTCACGAAGCCCTTCTTCTTCGAAGGTCAGCACCGCATGCGCATCGCTGAAGGTGCTATCGACGAACTCCGTAACTCTGTCGACGCTCTCATCATCATCCCGAACGACCGCCTCCTCCAAACTGTC
>CAZBQU010000050.1:0-2460 GCA_964494215.1 uncultured Candidatus Saccharibacteria bacterium
ACCAGAACCAGAACCAGAACCAGAACCAGAACCAGAACCAGAACCAGAACCAGAACCACTAGATGAACCCTTGCAGGAAGAGGTGGGTAATCATAGAGCGATTGAGAAAAAAGAAGAGGAGGAGAAGATGGTAGAAGAGATTCCTATTCTGGTTCCTACACCTGAGGAGTTAACCCACATTCCGCCTGCTCTTGTTATCGAGGAAATGCCGGCGCAGGCACCCGCGGCTCCCGTTGTTCTTGTAAAGACGCAAGATGAATACCGTAATTCAGCCGTGGTCTATAAATCTCTTAGCTATAAAATTGTTACTTTCTTCAAAACCATCTGGGCGTGGATTATGAGTAAGTTATAATTAAATTATGAAAGATTTGCCAAAAATTATTATTGTGGGCCTTATTACAATAGGCTTATTTTATTGGTATTTAATGACGCACATTTCTCTTAGTTTTTAGCTCTTCTCAAACTAGCATATACTGTCTGTATTAGAAGCCTCAAACGTCTTATACATATATGAAGAAACTTATTGTCGTGATCGCAGTGTTGGGGCTTGTGAGCTATGGGGCATGGCGGGTGCTGACGCCTCAGGTGAAGGAGGTGCCGGCTGGAGTAAATGAATCGCCTAACTCGGGGACGAGCTATGCTGACCCAGAAGGACTCTTCGTCTTGAGCTATCCGAAATCGTTCTCCGTCATTGGGCGCTACGGGACAAACTTGGTGCAGATAAAGGTGCCGCGCGAGTATATGCCGCAGACAAACTTCTCGGAAGCGTGGTTCACTATTGCTGCGACGACGACACCTGCCGCGATCGCTGCCTGCAGTGGCAGAAATGTGATAAACGATGCAGGGGCAGGTAACTTCTACGAGACAACTGTCTTTAAAAAGATTTATGACGGCGACTGCTACACCTTCGCGTACACGATCCACTCGACCAACATCGGTAATTACTCTCCGGAACAGGGGATTAAGGAATTCGATAAAGCGAAGATTGTCGCCGATATGGAAGGTATCCTCTCGAGCTTCCGCCACTTGGTGAATAGCGACTAATGGAAAAAGCAATCTTTGGCGGCGGGTGCTTCTGGTGCACTGAAGCAGTTTTCAAAATGCTCAAGGGCGTCACGAAAGTTCTGCCTGGTTACTCTGGTGGGACGAAGGAGGATGCGACGTACGAAAAAGTTTCAAGTGGACGCACGAACCACGCTGAAGTGACGTATGTCGAGTTTGATCCTGAGCTCGTGAGCTATCGCGATCTCCTTACGATCTTCTTTGCTTCGCACGATTCGACAACAGTGAACCGCCAAGGGAATGATATTGGTCCACAGTATCGCTCGGTTGTCTTCTATACGACGCCGGAGCAAGAGCGCGCAGCTAAGGCGTATGCGGCGGGGATTGAGGGTGCGGTGACAGAGGTGGTGCCATTCACGGAATTCTTCCCGGCGGAGGATTATCACAAAAATTATTATGAAGCGCACAAGGACGCGCCGTATTGTCAGATTATTATTAACCCCAAGCTTGAGAAGGTGCAGCAACGCTTCGCGGCTTTATTGAAATAGATGTCTATGAAAAATAATGAACCAGCAGATGAGGTGATGTGGAATAAGGGAACCGAGGCACCCTTTTCAGGGAAGTACGTGCATACGAAAGATAAGGGGATGTATGTATGCAAAAATTGTGGCAAAGCCCTCTTCTCCTCGGATGCGAAGTTCGACTCGGGGACGGGCTGGCCTTCTTTCGACGAGCCGGCCAACTTGGAAAACGTAGAGTTGAAAACAGATGAATCACACGGCATGACCCGCACGGAAGTCTTGTGTAAAAATTGCGGGGCGCACCTAGGTCACGTCTTCGACGATGGCCCTACAGCGACAAGGAAGCGATACTGCATCAACTCAGTGTGTCTTGATTTGAAGACAGAATAAATAGGAGTGTGGTATTGTCTCGGGTAGATAGGTCTTCAAGGAGAAGAACTGATGTCTGTGTATCTGGATGTAGAAGCCGTGCGACGGAAGGGTGTGAAAGAAGAGGTCGAGCTTAAAGCCTTGCCTCCCACTCCTCAGGGAAAGAGACGTGTAGGAATCTTCCAGCGCCGGAGTTCAGAGAAAGGCGGGAGCTGGGAAGTGGCTGTTGATCTGACTTCTTGGTGGCCAGAAGAGAAGGGCGACACCTACGGCGAGGGAGTTTATTCGGGCCATGAAATCTTCCTCATCGATGAAGCCTCTCTAAGTGAGTGCATGCTCTATGGTCACTCGGGGCGTTCCCCGCTTCCCGATTGAACGAGGCAAGAATGAGAGCCGAACCAAATTAGGTTCGGCTCTTTCTATTTTTCAAGGCATAAAAAGGCGCGCGGAGCTGGAAGCTCCGCGCGCTGTGTTGGCCTCACTCTTCTTGAGGTTCGTAGATCTCCAAGGACGTCGCGAGACGTTCTCGAAGGATGATTTTTTCCTGGAGCCAGGACGCGGATTCGCA
>CAZBQU010000051.1:0-2375 GCA_964494215.1 uncultured Candidatus Saccharibacteria bacterium
CTTTGGAAGAAACCCGGTGCACTCAGCGAAGACGAGCGCCGCATGATCCTCTGGAACCTCGGCTTCTTTTCTACTGCCGAGTCTCTTACCGGCAACAACTTGGTGCTCGCAATCTATCGTCACATCTCTAACCCAGAAGCGCGTCAGTACCTACTCCGCCAAGCGTACGAAGAAGCCGTACACACCGACACCTTCATTTACTGCTGCGACACGCTCGGCCTCAACCCCGACGAGATTTACAACATGTACCTCACCATCCCATCTATCAAAGACAAGGATGACTTTGTGGTGGAGATAACCAAGAGCGTATTTGACCCAGGCTTTACTACTGAGGGCACAGAAAACATGCAGAAGTTCGTGCATGACCTCGTGGGCTTCTACGTAATCATGGAGGGTATCTTCTTTTACGCAGGATTTGTGATGATGCTCTCGATGCTCCGCAAAAACCGTATGGTAGGCATTGGCGAACAATTCCAGTTTATCCTCCGCGACGAGTCGGTACACTTGGCCTTTGGCGCTGACCTTATTAACACCATTGTGCAGGAGAATCCACAGATCTGGACCACAGAATATAAAGAAACGCTTACAAAAAACATTATGCGTGGCGTTGAACTTGAAAAGAAGTATGCCGATGACGCACTCCCGCGCGGTATTGTAGGCCTCAGCCCAACCACGATTAAGCAATATATAGAGCACATTGCCGACCGTCGCCTAGAGCGCATTGGCCTCCAGCGCCAGTATCACAAAGACAACCCCTTCCCTTGGATGTCAGAGATTATCGACATGCCGAAAGAAAAGAACTTCTTCGAAACCCGCGTTACGGAGTACAAAACCGGAGAACTAGACTGGTAGCGGCTTGATTCTTAAATACAAAAGCCGCGGCACGTATGCCGCGGCAGATAACTTCGCACAGTTTAACTAGGAACAGTCTCTAGATACTCTCTGAGCGCTTCCTGGACTCGCTTCATCCGCGGAGAGCCCATGCGTTCCATATCAACTCCAGCCGACTGGAACAAAAAGGTAAAGATACGCTGGTTTACCTGTTGGGCGCGCCCAGACGTTATTCCATGTGCTGCACCCAGATCCTTGTGCCGAAGCTGGCTCCCATTCGGCCTGTAGTACTGCCAGAAGATCTTTTTGTCTCTCTCAGAGATCTCTGGATGAGAGTCGATATTCTGCAACAGCGCATCAACGCGCAATCGCGCACTCTTCGACTCTTCCTGAGCAATGAGCGCCTCTTCTGGACTGATCGCATCATCAGGCAAAAATGAACCGAGGCTTTCTGACCCTGGCTCTCCTACGGGTGAATCGAGCGACACCGTATTCACCGCCTTCGCTAGCTGCCACTCCCTCACCTGATCAAGGGAGACGCCCAGTTGTTCCGAGAGTTCCTGGTCGGTGGGCGTCCTTCCATTCTGACGTTCAAAGTCTTCAGTGGTGTGCTCCATTCTATTGAGCGTGCACATCAGATGATCTGCCCGACCCACACGAGAGACACCCTTTCGTACTGCCTCTTGCATAGCACTGCGGACCTTTCGGGCCATGTAGGTACCGAATCGGGTATTTCTGCTCGGATCAAAATCTTTTGCTTTGTTGGTGAGCTTGATGAGGCCAATTTGCACGAGATCATCATATGATACGAAATTATTCGCGTATCCATGTGCCAACTTCCGCACCAGCGGAATATGTGCAACGACGAGCCGGTTGAGCGCGGCTGTGCTGCCGGCATGCATACGCTCCGCAAGTTCTACCTCTTCCTCACGAGTGAGGAATTTTACTTTGCCGTTGAGTGCCATTGTCCCTCTCCTCTGAGTAAGAAGGTTGCTTCTAAATCGCAGAATCTCACACAATATGTAAGGAGTCAATAGGTCATAGCGTAAAGGAAAACTGCCAGCATCACTTAATAGAAAGAGCCCCGTATGAAGGGGGCTCTCGCAAAGCCTGCGACCTAATGCAGGGTAACTGTTGAAGTTTGAATTCCTGCCACCTTAGCCGCCTGTTGAGCAAGGAGAAGTGCCCTTCTCACTGCTTCTTGGGGCGTACTGGCGCCATACAAGCGTTGTACATCTTGGATAGTATGCGACTTAGGATTGGGTTTCTTTTCCAAAGTATCCTCCCTTTGTTCAGCTACACCTATGGTACCTACTAGCGCAAAGAGCGGTCAAGGGTATACTCGCCCACTTTGTTGCGAAGGATATGGAGAGCGAGTGCCGGTACCCCAAGCTCTTTGCCAAGCCCATGAGCAATAGAGCGCGCATAGGTGCCGCTCGAGCAGGATATTGAAATAGTGGCGCATGGGAACTCGCGCGACCCTTCTGCCTTTAGACGACGCTTCCACAGGCGTATAGTCTCATCCTGCCTAAAGTCCCCTTCAA
>CAZBQU010000052.1:0-2365 GCA_964494215.1 uncultured Candidatus Saccharibacteria bacterium
GCAATGGGGTCTCTCAAATAACACGCCGCCGCGAACTGACGAACAGTTCGCGGCGGATTTTTATTGATTAAACTTCATCATCGCGCTCTGTACACCTTCTTCTTTGAGAATTTCGACGGCTTCGGCCACTTTTTTGAACACCTTTTTTAAAATTTCCATTTCCTTCGGCTTCCAATCGCTCAAGATATAGGACTCAAGCTCTTTGCCACCTGCGGGACGATCCTTCATCTTGCCACTAGGCGTCACAGGAGCAATACCCACGCGAATACGAACGAAGGCGCGCGTCTTCACCGCTTTGATAATCGACTCCAGGCCGTTGTGTCCGCCTGAACCGCGGTCGAAGGAAACTTTCATCGTCCCGAGTGGCAGGTCGAGGTCGTCATAGATAACAACGAGCTTCGCCGCCGCCTTCTGACTCTTCACATGCTTCGCGACAAACTTCCCTGTCACGTTCATGAAGGTATCTGGGACGAGCACTTTTACTTTCTCCACCTTTTCGCCCACCACCTCACTCGCCATACGACCTGTGTTGTGTCGTGTGTGCGCGTATTGCTCTCCTGGATTGCCCAACCCTACGACGATATACATGCAGCTATTGTGTCAAACGAACTTAAATAATACAATCTCTGTAATTCGTATGGAAAAAAATTCCAAAAACCAGCAAGTTGAAACGAAAAGCTTCTGGGATTGGAAGGAACTCCTCAAACTCGCCCTCCTCTCGCTCGTCATCGTCGTGCCGTTCCGTCTCTGGATCGCGCAACCCTTCGTCGTCGAGGGTGCTTCCATGTATCCGACCTTCAAGAACGGTGACTACCTCATCGTCGACGAGCTTTCCTACCGCTTCGAAGCTCCAGCACGCGGCTCGGTGCTTGTCTTCAAGTACCCGAAGGACCCGTCAAAGTCCTTTATCAAGCGCGTCATTGGCCTCCCAGGTGAAATTGTCTCCATTAAGGACGGCGTCGTAACGATCACCTCCGCACAATACCCACAAGGTCTCGTACTTGAGGAATCCTACGTCGAGTGGACCAAGGCTGACACCCTCACATACACCTTGGGCCAGGGCGAATACTTCGTCATGGGCGACAACCGCGCGCAGAGTGCCGACTCGCGCCTCTGGGGGCCCGTCCCAGCCAAGGACATTGTCGGACGCCCCTTTATCCGCGCTCTCCCCTTCGGAGTGTTCCCTGGTGACTTCTCAGAAGCAAACTCCCAGTGACTCTAGCTACTAGCAGCCCAACTAACGGATCCTACGGTACATGAATAAGGCCGCATCTCGACCAACCTGGCAGAACACAGAGCTTGATAAACAGCTCGTGATCGCAAGCTACTTCGGCTTCACGCCGATGAGCGCACCGCGCATAAACGATGCGGACATTGCCGCGGCCGAATCCTGCGCCGACCTTCCTCACTACGACGCGGTGGAGAAAGCCGCTCTTATCCGCACATATATAGAACAGAACTTCGCCGACCTTCCTCACCCACTCGCTCTTGCCTACAGGAAACCAGCGGGGAAGAAGCGTCTTTCCGGTCTATCTAAAACTAGCCCCGGAGGATATGCGCTCCACTACATCGGCGCACCGACAGGCATCGCAGAAGCCGCTCTTATCCGCGCCGCTCTCTCCATCCTCTCCGAAGAAGGACACAAGAGCATGCGCGTCGACCTGAACTGCATTGGTGACAAGGACTCTCTCGCCTCCTACGAACGCGAGCTGGGCAACTTTATCCGCAAGTCTGGAGGCGGCTTACCAGAAGAACTCCGCGCCAGCTTAAAGACAGATGTCTTCAATCTCTTCCGCCACGAAGAAGAGGCCATGATCGAACTTGCGGCCAGTGCCCCTCCTTCCATCAACTTCCTCACGAGCGCCGCCCGCGCTCACTTCAAAGAGGTACTTGAGTTCGTTGAGTCCTTGGGCGTCGAGTTCGGCCTCGACCACTCGCTCATCGCAGAGAAGAACCATGCCTCGCACACCGTCTTCGGCATCCGCCCAACCAACCCAGAAGGAGAAAATGTGGGTCGACCAAAGTTCCTTGCATTAGGTTATCGTTACTCTCGCCTGGGGAAGAAGATGGGTCTACGCAAAGAAGTGCCGATGGCCGGTTTAAATATCTTTAACCCTGAGACAAAGGAGGGTGTGAGGAAAATTTATAAAGACCTCCCCAAAGCTCGCTTCTATCTCGTGCAGCTCGGTCGTGAGGCCAAGATGAAGACTCTGGGTCTTATCGAGATGCTTCGCCGCGAGAAGATCCCCGTGCATCACTTCATCGGCAAGGACAAACTCGACGCACAACTCCAAGGTGCAGAGGAACATCGCGTGCCATACCTCATCATCATCGGCCACAAGGAGGCCCTCGACGGCACCGCCAC
>CAZBQU010000053.1:0-2328 GCA_964494215.1 uncultured Candidatus Saccharibacteria bacterium
CCACCCATGGTACCCAGCTGTAAGTGCTCCGGTAACACTCACCCTCGACTGCACAGACGGCGTGAATACGGCGAGTGACTTGGTTGTGATCAACGTTTCCCTTGCTCCGGTTGTTGTCACTGCAGATATTAAGATTAACGATTCAGACGGTCCGGTCGTTATCCCGAACGGTACGTCGTGGAACTATAGCTGGACCTCCGGCAACGCGACTACCTGCACCCTCACGTCTCCAACCGGCCCTTCTGGTATCACTACTGCTGGCAACGGCGGTCCGATTGATCCTGGTCACCCATGGTACCCAGCTATCGGCTCTTCGACGACCCTCACTATCGACTGCACGAACGGCGGCTCTACAGCTACTGATTCGGTTGTGATCAGCGTGACGACGCTTCCTCCTCCACCCCCTCCTCCTGGAGGCTGCCTCGTCAGTCTCTCTATCACAAGTGAGGGTAGCGCGAGTGTACGCCTCAATAGTGCCTTCTCGTATACCGTTACTTCTTCGGTGACGGGCTCTGTGGCGACGACCACCTACACTATGTCTGGCACGCTTCCGGCTGGGCTCTCCTTTAATGCTTCTACCGGCACTATTTCCGGTACTCCGACTGAAAAGGGCACCTTTACTGTCACCTTCAGTGCCACCAATGACTGTGCCAATGCCTCGAAGACTCTTACTATTTCTGTCACGACGGGCGGCGGTGGGGGTGGAGGCGGCGGCGGCGGCGGACATCATTCTGACCCTATTCCGTCCTTGGAAGGCTTTTGCCCGTACCTCACGAACCACCTGCGCTATGGTGCTGTAAATGATGTCATGCAGGTTATTAAGCTCCAGGCTTTCTTGAAGACTTTCGAACACTTTGACTACGTGTCCATTAACGGTGTCTTTGATGAAGCTACGCTCCAGGCTGTAAAGGCTTTCCAGACTCGCTATGCAAGCGAAATCCTCACTCCATGGGGTATTAGTGAGCCAACAGGCTATGTATATACGTTGACGTTGGCCAAGATTAACCAAATCCTCTGCGGCAGCCCAATGCCGACCGTCCATGTCGCCGCTCCGGTTGTTCATATCAGCAAGGAAGGTGGCTCTAAGGAAGGAATGGGTGGTGGCCTCGCAAATGCGGTCCCAGTAGTGGGTGCAAATGTCTCTAACGGACAAAAAGTGGAGAAAGAAGGCTTCTGGAGCCACCTTGCTACAGCTCTCTTCAGCTTCCCGGACAACGCGGTTGGATTCTTACAGACAACCTACGAACTCCTCCTCATTCTAATTGTCCTTTATATCCTTGGCAGCATCTTTGAATCTGTCCTTTATAAGGATGTCCCTGAGAATGTCTCTAAGAGATATAAGGCAAGGTGGATTACGATTGTCTTGGGCTTCGTCATCGCTATCTGTGGCGCTTACTTCGCCGCTGTCTGGGCACTCCTCTTCCCACTCCTTGTTGGACTCATCGCGATTGCAATCTACCTTGCCCTCACTGCACGCAAGAGCAAAAAGCTCCTCCCACTTGTCATTGTCGAAGAGAAGGTTGAAGTAAAGAAGGAAGAAACTAACTAACGAGTGAGGGAGAGATTCCCTTGAGCGGCGAGTTTGTCTTGAGTGGTGAGTAGTTCGGGACGGGTTTGTGCGCGGATGTAGGCGGCAAGGCCGATCATGATGGCGTTGTCTGTGGTAAGAGCTTGAGGAGGGAAGAGGAGAGTGAGGTCGGGGAAAGTTGTTTCTCGCATGTTTTCAAACTGTTTCCTCACATAGGTGTTGGCTGCCACGCCGCCCGCGATGATGAGAGTGCTTGTTTCAAGTCGGTCGAGGAGTGCTTCACGAGTTTTGGTAACAAGGACATCGGCAACAGCATCTTCAAAGGCGCGAGCGACATCTTCGGCGAACGCTGCGTCGCTTCTCTTCTCGTCACGAATTTTATATAAAACGGCTGTCTTTAGGCCTGAAAATGAGAACTGAAGGTTCTGCGAGTGGATCATCGGGCGTGGGAAGATGATCTCTGGTGCCGCTTTCTCTAAACGATTTTTCGCAGCAAGTTCGGAAATCTTTGGCCCTCCTGGATACGGGAAGCCGAGCATCCGGGCTACTTTGTCGAAGGCTTCACCGACGGCGTCGTCGAGCGTTTTGCCGATGATGGTGAAGGTCTGGAAATCAGCCACTTCAACGAGCTCGGTGTGGCCGCCAGAGATGAGGAGGGCGATGATGGGGAGGGTGAGAGTCTTGCCTTGTGGGAGGGCGGGTAAGACCGAGAAGATGTGCCCTTCCATGTGGTTTACAGGGAGGACGGGGATGCCCCATCTCTGGCCGAGCTCTTCTGCGAAGGTAATACCTGTCCAGAG
>CAZBQU010000054.1:0-2244 GCA_964494215.1 uncultured Candidatus Saccharibacteria bacterium
CATGCGCATCGCTTAAGGTGCTATCGACTAACTCCGCAACTCTGTCGACGCTCTCATCATCATCCCGAACGACCGCCTCCTCCAAACTGTCGAGAAGAACGTCACCGCTCGAAACGCCTTCGCTATCTGTGACAACATCTTGAAGGAAGCTGTCGAGGGTATCTCAGACCTCATTACGACGCCAGGCATCATCAACATCGACTTCGCCGACGTGCGCTCCATCCTTCAGGATTCTGGTGCCGCTCTTATGGGTATCGGTATTGGTACAGGAGAGAACCGCGCCTCCGACGCTGCCCGCGCCGCAATCTCCTCGCCGCTCTTGGACATTTCTATCAACGGCGCGAAGGGAGTACTCTTCTCCATCGCCGGCGGTGACGACCTCACCATGTTCGAGATCCAGGATGCCGCAAAGGTCATTACCGAATCGGTCGACCCGAACGCAAAGATCATCTTCGGTACTATTCACGACGACAAGGTCAAGAAGGGTGAAGTAAAGATCACCGTCATCGCCTCAAGCTTCCCTGAAGCTCAGCAGCAGCGCATCTCCACCCTGAAGCCGACCTCCCTCTTCCAGAACTTCAGCAGCAACAACTCGAACGAAGACGTCCAGCCAGCCTCCAAGGGAAAGATCTTCAACACGATCATGCCGGCCGAAAAGCCTATCGTGAAGGAAGAACCGAAGACGAACCCCGTCGTCACCCCTGCTCGCAGCACTCCTCCCGCTGCCCCCGTTGAAGACAATGACGATGACTGGTCCGCTGTCCCCGCATTTCTCCGCCGCTCGAAACTCAAATAGCTTGCAGGATAGAGCTTGCAGCTTACAGAAAAAGCCTTCGGGCTCTTTTTGTATTGCCACTACAAGCTGTCAGCTGTAAACTATTACTTACTTATGTATGAACTCGCCATTATTGGAGGCGGTCCCGCCGGCGTGAGCGCTGGTGTATATGCCGCACGTAAACGTTTAAAAACGATTCTTATCACCGAGAGTTGGGGTGGCCAATCGACAGAGTCAGTCGGTATCGAGAACTGGATCGGCACGCCTAAAGTGAGCGGCCCCGACTTCGCGAAGATGCTTGAGACGCACGCGCGTGCCTACGAGTCCTCTGACTTCAGTATCAAAACGGGCGAGAAAGTAGAAAAGGTTTCTCAAATTGACGGCGGGTTCGAATTGAAAACCGCCTCCACCACACACACCGCAAAGACCGTCCTCGTTGCCACCGGGTCTACTCGTCGCAAGCTCGACATTCCAGGCGCCAAAGAATACGAGAACAAAGGTATTACCTACTGCGCCTCGTGCGACGGACCCCTCTTCGCTGGGCAAGACGTCGTCGTCATCGGCGGCGGGAATGCTGGCTTCGAGAGTGCCGCGCAACTCTTGGCCTACTGCAAGTCCGTCACCCTTCTCACCCAAGGCCCGTACCGCGCAGACGCCACGACCGTGGAGAAGGTGCTCGCCCACAAGGCGATGACAGGCATCCAGAGTGTGACGCCCGTCGAAATAAAGGGTGAAAAATTTGTGAAGGCAGTCGTCTACAAGGATGCTGCTGGGCAAACTCATGAGTTACCTGCTTCCGGCGTCTTCGTTGAGATCGGTCTCCTGCCGACAACATGGTTCGTCGAGGGACTTGTCGAACTCAATCAGATTAAACAGATTGTGACTGATTCGAAAACTCAGCGCACTTCCGTCGAAGGCATCTGGGCCGCGGGCGACTCAACGGACGCGCTCTTCCACCAGAACAACATTGCCGCAGGAGATGCGGTGAAGGCGCTCGAGGATATTTACATACATCTACGTGCGTAAGATACGAAGAAGCCGCAGGTTCCATAGAACCTGCGGCTTTTGTATTGAAACAGATCTTACTTGATCGTCGCCTCCGCCCTAGCGATGGCGACGTTCTCTACCCGGCACAGGATGGCGCAGGTCACGACGCCCGCCGTCAGGAGCCACACAGCGGCTCCTTTCACCTTGGTGGGGTTCAGCCAGTCCCAGCCGCTGCTTCCACGGCCTTGAAACTGCTGTTGCCGACGCGCGTTTTCCGCATCCTCAGCCGCCTTCTTGCGAAGCAGCTCGTCTTCGGCCGTGTCGCCTATACGGCTCCTCGCAATCTGCACGGCAGTCCCAAAGGGATTGCCGCACGAGAGAGAGATGGCACACGCGATGTTCAGACGATCGTACCCGCACTGCTCGCCTTCTCGCGGCATTCGCGAGAAGCCGCCAAGTTCGCCGGCACCGTTCCTGAGTAC
>CAZBQU010000055.1:0-2068 GCA_964494215.1 uncultured Candidatus Saccharibacteria bacterium
CTAAAAATTGGACTAAAGAAGAAAGCGATAGAGTGGTCGCAGTATTTCAATGGTTACTGGATCAAGATAGGAAGCAAAACCCTCATTTGTATACAAAGAAAGCCACTCTCGAGAAGGGTCGATTAAAGACCTCTAAAGAGCTAAAATAAGCCTTACAGGACAATGTATCCTTGGGTCGCATCTCGATTAGGCTCATGGCTTACAAAAAGCCCCGTCTTGTGCGGGGCTTTTTGTTGCCACATGAATCTCCGTGGGAGATAGTCGAAAGCCGGAGCCAGAGATGGCGAGGCGGGGTCGCGGCCGTTTGCACCAGCAAACGAGCTGTGACCGACTCCCGGTAGGGTCACAAATTTTACGCCCTTGTTTGCAATCGATTTTTAAGCTGGCCGTGGGGATATTTTTGATCTCAGAACTTCTATTGACTTTTTAATTTAAATATGTTATACTAATAAAAGTTAAGTCAACTTCGAGGAGGAGTTCGCTATGTTCATTGGCAATAAATTCATTGGTAATAAAGAGGAAGCAGATTGGGTGACGTTCTCAAGGATGCTGGAGTGGGTCAAAGCCAATCACCAAAAGGCAACCCACTTCGATGCCATTCCTTTCAGCCGACACGAATTCGGCTTGCTCGGCAACCACCAACTCATCCGCGTCGACAAGGCGAATGGGCACGAGATGTTCTGTTTCCAGATCTCGGAGAAGGGCGAGTTGTACTTGGAGGCGGGCAAGCTTCTTGCCGGCTCTGGGATGGGGATCAGGTTTAAGTCCGCCTCGGATCCCTGCATTTGCGTGGATTAGCCGTTCTCATGTTGAGAACAGCCCGGGCGCACTCTCCAAAGGGGAGTGCGCCTTTTACCTTGTTAATAATTTAATTTTTCGATGCCACTGAACCGCCACAGCATACTTGACAAAACGATTTACTTGGTGTATTATAGATAAAGGAGGTTTCTATGAAATTTTTGGCCGATCTTTCTCGTGAGTTGGTTTGCAAGTTCGATGGCGCTGAGGTGAGGTTTGACCCGACAAAGGCGACCCTCGTCTGGAAGCGCGTTTCTTACTGGGATACAGGATCCCTCTGCAGCGGATCAGATGAGGAATACTTCTTCATCCAAGACAAGAAGTGTCTCATTTTGAGGTATCCTCGCAGAGGGTTCTTCAGAAAACGCTTGGATCCCCCACATCTTCACGAACACAACGAGAGTGATATGCGATCATTCTTGGTGATTGCTCAGTGCTCTCCTGAGATCGTTGAGCAGCACTTCGGTGAGCAGCGCTTCGGTTGATAGAGAGCAGATCGATTCGCGCAGGCCGGTCCTTCTTGGACCGGCCTTTACTATTTCCAGAATGCAGAGGTTAGACCTTTTCTCTTAAGATCATAAAAGAAATAGAGGGGGGGTCGAGTAAATTATTGTGGCTCCTTCATCACCGACTTTGCAAATAAACTGCCACCTATAATAACAGCGATGACGCCTACGATAGGGAGAGCGAAGCCGATGAGGAAGGATTGGCTCCCCGGGTTGAGAAGTGTGCCGATGAAGACAAATACTGCCGAGCCTATGGATACGATTGGCACCATGATGCTGATGAAATGGATGTAGCGGAGCTTCGTGAGGCCTGCGGCGTAGCAGAGGAACTCAGGCATGGCGAACATGGTCAGGCAGGCTTGGAAGAAGCCTTTCGGAGTACCGATGTGGCGCACAACCTTGGCCAAGAGTCCCTGCTCCTTCTGAGAGATAAATCGATCCACCAACTTCTGTCCGAAGATGCGGCTCAAGAAAAAGTTTGTCGTATATCCGATAGTGTCTCCGATAAGGACGTAGAGGAGGCCGGGCCAGAAGCCGAAGATGAGGCCGACCAAGGGGTAGAGCGGGGAGCCTGAGAGCGGGGCGATCACGATGGTCGAGATCTTGAGGCCGATAAAGAGCAATGGTCCCCAGACGCCTGCCTGCGCGACCCACTCTGAGACTGCACTGAGGTCGATGAAGCGGGAGAGAGCGAAGATGATAAGGAGAGTAGCGCCGAGGCCCCAGAGGTTGAGTTCGGCACCCGGTTTCGGGGCTGGTGGAGT
>CAZBQU010000056.1:0-2000 GCA_964494215.1 uncultured Candidatus Saccharibacteria bacterium
TGGTTCCATCAAGCCTCACACTGAGTTCACTGCAGAAGTCTACGTCTTGAAGAAAGAGGAAGGTGGTCGCCACACTCCATTCTTCACTGGCTACAAGCCACAGTTCTACATCGGTACGACCGACGTAACTGGCGACGTAACCTTGAACGAAGGTGTCGAGATGATCATGCCAGGTGACACTGCAACCTTTAAGGTAAAGCTCGTTGCCCCGGTTGCTCTCGAAGATCAGCGTCACTTCGCGATTCGCGAAGGTGGTAAGACGGTCGGTGCCGGTATCGTAACGAAGGTCATTGCCTAAGCAATCAGTTCTCCGTTCCTCACGCCACCATGGCTACTAAACCTACAGCTCCATCACAAAAGAAGAAGGCCGACGACGGAGTCAGCGCTCGTTTGCGCATCCGCGTCATGGCCTATGAGTCGAAGATCCTCGACCTCTCGGTCAAGCAGATCATGGATACGGCTCTTCGCTACGATGCGGAGATCCAAGGACCGATCCCACTTCCTACGGAAAAGAAGATATACACGGTGAACCGCGCGGCATTCGTATACAAGAATGCGCGAGAACAGTTCGAGATGCGAATCCACAAGCGCCTCATCGATATCATCAATCCGAACCCGAAGGTGATCGAATCTCTCACGAATCTCTCCCTCCCATCTGGCGTCAACATTGACGTGAAGATGTTGTAAAAAAGTTATGACCAAGATCAAAGCTACCAAAGTCCATATGACCCAGATCTTCGCCGAAGACGGTATCGTCTCGCCGGTGACGCTCTTGGTCCTTGAGAACGAGGCTGATACAGCCACGCTTGTTGAGGGTGGTATGGTGACTGTCTCGGGCATCTCGAAGGGTAAGGGCTTCCAAGGTGTGGTGAAGCGACACGGCTTCAAGGGTGGTCGTCGCACGCACGGTCAGAAGCACTCCGAACGCGAACCAGGTTCTATCGGCGGCGGAGGCAGAGCAGGTGGTCGCGTAGCGAAGGGTATGCGCATGGCCGGCCGCATGGGCGGTGACCGCGTTACCGTGAAGAATCTTCGCATCGCGAAGGTCCTCCCAGAGTCGAAGGAAATCTTCATCACTGGCGCAATCCCTGGTCGCCGTGGTACTAAGGTAGAGATCAAACAGAACTAACATGGAAGCAACTATCTACAGCGTCGACGGCAAGAAGGCAGGGAACATCACACTTCCTGAAGCAGTCTTCGGCTTGAAGTGGAATGCCGACCTTGTGAAGCAGGTCGCGGATTCCCTCATGACTTCGAAGAGGAAGCCAGGGGCTCACACGAAGAGCCGTGCCGATGTTCGTGGTGGTGGTAAGAAGCCATGGCAGCAGAAGGGTACTGGTCGCGCTCGTCACGGATCCTCACGCTCTCCGATTTGGGTAGGCGGTGGAGTCGCGCACGGTCCGCGCAACGACAAGAGCTTTGAGCGCATTGTCTCGAAGAAGATGAAGGCTAAAGCTCTCCACACCATCCTCTCGAGGAAGTTCGCGGAAGGGGAGATCCTCTTTGTTGACCAGATTAACCTTCCGGAAGGAAAGACGAAGCAGGCTGTAAGCACGCTCGGCTCCCTCGCCTCGGTTAAGGGCTTTGAAATGCTCCTCAACAAGAGGAACAACTCTGCCGCCATCGCCCTTGGTGTGAAGAACAAGCATGTTGAGCAAGCCTTCAAGAACCTCAGTAATGTCGAAGTTCTCGAAGCCCGCAACTTGAACCCTCTCACGCTTCTCCAGTACAAGTACCTTGTCCTCGAGAATCCTGATGCTGCGGTCAAGGCTCTTCCAAAGCTCGCTAAGGCTCGCGCTAAGTAAACTGCTATGACTATGTCCATTCGCACACACAACGTTCTCCTCCGCCCTCGAATCACCGAGAAGGCTGTTATCGGCGCCGACAAGCAAGGCGTATACGTCTTCGAAGTAACTTCCAAGGCTACGAAGGGTCAGATCGCGGCATCGGTGAAGGCAGCCTACAAGGTGACGCCAGCAAAGATTCGCACTGCAAAAATT
>CAZBQU010000057.1:0-427 GCA_964494215.1 uncultured Candidatus Saccharibacteria bacterium
GACCTATTTAAAACAAGTAGGGACTGATCCAGACATACTCGAAACAGTGTATCCCTATGAATTGCGTGAGGAAGCAAAAGACAAGTTAGTACAAAAGCCCATACTGGTTCCGAACAAGTCATATACGGTACTCGACCTTATCCGCGGCATGATTATCCAATCTGACAACAGCGCGAAAGATATTTTGGAAGAGCACGCCGGCCAGAAATCTCTTGATCAGACCTATCACATCCTTGGGCTTAAGGACCCGTACGAGAGCGAGAGCGGGCTGTACCAGCTTTCTACTAAAAGCTACGCGCTCTTCTTCCGCGTACTTTATAACGGCACCTATCTCGGCCGCCGCATGTCTAACACCGCTCTGCAAATACTTTCTGAATCTGAATTCGTTTTGGGGCTGCGAGCTGGTACTCCGGAAAATATTGCAGTG
>CAZBQU010000057.1:437-1799 GCA_964494215.1 uncultured Candidatus Saccharibacteria bacterium
GCCCACAAGTATGGTGTGCGCGGACTTACAGAAAGCAATGGAACAGAAGGTGTAGAACTGAGCGACTGCGGCATTGTGTATCACCCCGATTCACCCTACCTGTTGTGTGTGATGACTCATGGCACCGACCCGTACGTGTTGGCAGGTGTTATTAAAGACGTTGCTGAGACAGTGTATAAAGAAATCTAGAGGGCCATTATAAAAAGAAAGAGGCCGTCGCGGATGCATCCGCGACGGCCATGGTTGAGACCAGAGATTGGCACTTAAGGTGGCTAAGTAAGGCCTGCGCCCCGGGGGGAATATCAGGACTATCAGCAAGCCTGTTTGCACAGACACGAGACGGTCAACAACAACTCCCACGGTCAGGGCTCCTTAAGGAACCAAACCGCCTGTGCCCTTTCATGGAACTCAACCGGAACTATTGTATCACTTTTTATTAATCCGTCAACATTACCACTTTGCCTCCTCTCGCCTATATCGCTTCGCGCCAAAACGTCTGCTAGTAGGAAGGAAGAAAAGATGTGCGGTTATCTTTTCTTCCACTCAGCATCCTGCCGCACCAGTACATCTCCTGCCTTTTCGGGCTCTGCCATTACTTCCTCAACAACTTTCTCCATTCGCATACTCTGTGAGCCTTTAACCAACACGACGTCATGCTCAAGCATCATAGCCTGGAGCTCTTTACCAGCACTCTCTGCACTTTCAAATTGCAAAATGGCTGAGTCCGGCATACCCGCATCGAGTGCGCCTTGGGCCATGTCGCGCGCGCGTAGGCCGACCGTCAAAAGTAAACTGCAGGTCTTAGCCGCATGAGCGCCAACTTTTTTATGCTCAGTCGCCGAGTGTTTGCCGAGCTCGAGCATGTCGCTCAATACTGCCACCTTGCGTCCAAGCGCATGCGTACCCACCATCGTAAGGGCATCTAGGGCTGCGACAACGGCCGCAGGAGAGGAGTTGTAGGTGTCGTCGATAATAAGGGTGTTTTTAATACCACGTATCAAATGCATGCGGCCAAGCGGTGGTTCGTATCCCTCGAGTCCTTTTACAATCTGCTCAATAGGCAGGTTGAGCGCCTTCCCTACTGCTGCTCCCGCAAGTGCGGGTAGGAGCGCGTGCGCGCCAATAGCGCCCACCACCTGCACATGCACGGAAATTCCATCCACAAACATTTCTGCGCCCATACCAATCGGCCAGGACTCATCGCCTTTTGTGTAGACCAGTTTCGACTCATCAATACGCACATTGGCGTGCGGCACCAGGCCATAGTTAATTACCGGATGATTTCCAGCGCGTGGTTTAAGCGTCTCGGCCTCAATATCGCCGGCATACAGCACCAAGGTGCCGCCCGGCTTCAACTCTTTT
>CAZBQU010000058.1:0-1791 GCA_964494215.1 uncultured Candidatus Saccharibacteria bacterium
CCCAATGAGCAAGGACAAAGTTGCCCGCTTCAATTTCCGCCTTAAATTCTTCCCACGTATTGACGGAGACTGTCTTAGCTTTCTGACGAGCGAGTGCAGTGTTGTAGAGATTGGCTTGGATAGCAGCGAGCGTTTCCCCCACCTTCTCAGCGTCTCCTAACGCAATGCTCATCTTCTCCCCCGTATCACGACGCACAAGCACCATAGTGCCGGCCTCAATATCGCGCGGGCCGAGTTCGATACGAACCGGGACTCCCTTCTTTTCCCAACGATAGTGCTTCTCACCCGGGCGGCCTTCTCCCACGTCGAGGACGACTTTGAAATCGCGCAACTCTCCACACAAATCCTTGGCACGCTGGATCACGGCGCTTTTTGTAGTTTCGTCTTTCCAAATAGGCATGATCACGACTTGAATCGAGGCAATATTTGGTGGCAATACAAGCCCCTTGTCGTCGGAGTGCGCCATGATAAGACCGCCGATCGTGCGCGTTGAGAGACCCCATGAGGTTTGCCATACGAATTGCTTCTCGTTGTTCTCGTCAGAGAACGTCACGTCAAAGGCCTTAGCGAAATTCTGACCAAGGTTGTGAGAGGTGGCGAACTGAAGGGCCTTCCCGTCCTGCATCATGGCTTCGATCGTGTAGGTATGGAGAGCGCCCGCGAACTTCTCACTCTCAGACTTCTGCCCAGGGATAACCGGAATGGCCATCATCTCTTTGGCGAACGTTTCGTAGACGTTAAGCATCTGGCGCGCCCATGCATCAGCCTCGGCGTTGGTCGCATGAGCCGTGTGTCCTTCCTGCCAGAGGAACTCGGTCGTACGCATGAAGAGGCGTGGACGCATTTCCCAACGTACGACGTTTGCCCATTGGTTGATAAGCAACGGCAAGTCACGATGCGAGTGAATCCAACGCGAGAACGCGTCGTACATGATCGTCTCCGAAGTCGGCCTTACCACGATCGGCTCTTCGAGTTTCTTGCCGCCCGCGTGAGTAACGACGGCGACTTCGGGAGAGAAGCCTTCGACATGACTTTCTTCTTTCTTTAAGAAATGCTCAGGAATGAAAAGTGGAAAATACGCGTTCTGTACCCCAAGCGCCTTAAACTTCTGATCCAAATATTGCTGAGTTGCTTCCCACAAAGCGTAGCCGTAGGGCTTAATGATCATCGTGCCACGAACCGGTCCGTGCTCAGCAAGTTCAGCAGCTTCGATAATGTCTTGGTACCACTCGGAGTAATCTGTGCCGCGTGGAGTAATAGCGTCTTTCATGGGGCTTATTTTACTTGAGTTTTGCTCTAAAGACAAAGAAACAATATGTTCTAGGTGTCATGTCTTGACAAACAATCGACGGCAGTTTTTATTTATCCGACCTCACCCTCTTCTCCCTCTCCTAAGTTAGGAGAGGGATGTAATGCGGATACGATTCTCAGTAAAACATTTTCAAGCTGAGAATCGACTTCTTGATTTTTAAATCTCAAAACCGTGTGATGTAAGTTGCTGAGAAACAGGTCTCGAGTGGCATCATAATCCTGCGCAACCGGGTCCTCATGTGATAAACCGTCAATTTCTATAATGAGGCGCTTTTCAAAGCAATAAAAATCAGCAATATACCCTCCAATACTGTGCTGCCGCCTAAATTTGACTCCTAACTTTCTATTCCGCAATTGTTCCCACAAAATTTTCTCTTGAGCGGTAGAGCGGGCTCGAAGCTCCCTCCTTCGTTCCAACATGTTTTGAATATTGTGAACTTCTGTCATAGCATTCCCCTCTCCTAGCTTAGGAGAGGGGCT